>NZ_JBUEGC010000066.1:0-29559 GCF_054963655.1 Streptomyces sp. HSS9-12
CATTGAGCAGTGTGCATCGTGAAGTCGCAGGTCACGGGTCTGGCGTGAGTCGTCTTCGGGATTCTCGGGCTGGTCGTGGGCGGATGCCTCTCGCGAAGATCATCGGTCAGCGGGCGATTTCGCGGTTGGTCAGCACCAGCAGGGCCCTGACCAGGGCGGTCGCCGACTTCGGGGCGGTGCGGAGCTTGGTGAGGACGCGCCAGTTCTTCAGGTGGGCGAAGCCGTGCTCGACCGGGGCGCGGACTGCGGCCAGCACCGTGTTCGACAGTTTCTGGCCGGGGGTCAGGGGCCGGTTGCGGGCGGCCTTGTAGCCGGTGATCACGGCCGGGTCGGCGTCCGGGTCGTCGGTGTCGTCCAGGCCGATGAAGCCCAGGTCGGCGATGGCGCCGAGGCCGGCCGCGCGCAGATGGGCGGTGAGGCGGTCGTGCCGGCAGGCGGTGATCTCCGAGGCGCGTCCGGGTCGGGCGGCGGAGACCCAGAGCAGCCGGCCGCGATCGTCGGTGAGTGCGATCACGAGCAGGCCGTGGCATTTGTTCTTGCCGGAGTAGTTCTTGCGGTTCGCGTCTCCGGTGCGGCGTCGGGTGCGTATCAGGGAGCCGTCCAGCAGTACGATGCCGCCGCCCGTTCGGGCGATCTTCTTGAGCGCGCGGTCCAGGCGTGGGGCGCGGGCGGCCAGCAGGCCGACGACCTCGCGCACCCACCGGCTCACGGTGGTGCGGTGGACCCCGTTGCCGCCGGCCAGGTCGCCGGGCCGCTGGTCACAGCGCAGCACCGCCAGCACGATGCCGGCGATCTTCCCGGCGGGCAGCGCCCGCCACGGCGAGCGGATCTTCTTGCAGTGGCCGCGGATCAGATCGGCGAGGTAGTTCAAGGTGGCGCTCGACAGCGGCAGGCGGGCGGTGTAGACAAGGCCGTCAGGGCCCTCGACGGTTGCGTTGTTTTTCTTCACACCAAACTCAACTGCCGTCGGGGGCCCGCTGGTTACGCCCACCCGCCCGTCGAGTCCGGCGGCTACGGGCGCACGGTGAACTTCCCGTCGGGCCGCTTGTGCAGCCAGCCGCGGTCGGCCAGCTTGTCAACTTCCCGCGCAGCGGCTCCAGCTTGCCCCGCACCCCGGTGTCCAGACCCAACGCCTCACCGATGGCCCGGGTGGCGACCGGCCCGCCGGCCTGCCGCACGGCGGCCAGGATGTGCTGGTAGTCCGCCGGCAGCGCGGACTCGTCCACCCCTGACGCCCGGTCCGGGACCAGCCGCACCGCCCGGCCCGCCACCTGCACCACCGGCGATCCGGCCGTTGCCCGCTCGTCGGCGAGCTGCTCGCTCATCCGCTGCCACACCCGCACCGCCACGGCCAGCTCGTCCCGCTCGGCCCGCACCTCGGACAGCTGCTTGACCAACCGCTCTTCGAGTTCATCCAGCTCCGCGCGGCGCGCGGTGATCCGCTCATGCACCTCGGGGTCCACCATGCGCCGGAGCGTACGAGCGCAACCCGAGACGGCGGGTGAGAAATCGCAAAACCCGCACCTGCCAGACGATCTACACCTCAGACTGCCGCCCACGACCAGCACGAGTACGCCGAAGACAACTCACGCCAGACCCGTGACCAGCACCTTCACGATGCACACCGCTCATTGGGTCAACGGCCCGCGCCAGGTCAGCCCACGTGCACGAAGGGTGCCCAGGCCCGCGGGGACGGCTGCTGCGCGCGGACCTGCTGCACCGCCCTGTGCACGGCGGCAGCCACCCTGTCGTCCGCTGTGCCCTGGGTGCCGTCGTGCGGCAGTGCGCCGAGAGAGGTGTAGAACGCCTTGGTGAACTCGGCCGCGGACCGGTCGCCGGTCTCCCACAGGGTGCCCACCACATGGCGGGCCCCCGCGACGCGGAAGGCGGAGGTCAGGTGGAGGACCTCGTCAGGCAGCTGCTCACCGGCGTGTGCCGTGCTGCAGGCCGAGAGAACGGCCAACTCGAGACCGTCCAGTCGCTCCGTCATCAGGTCGGCGACGGTGAGGGTCTCGTCCCGCAGGACCAGTTGGCTGCGTGACGGGTGCTGCGCGTCGCTCTGCCCGTGACAGGCGAAGTGGACGCCCTGGGCACCCCGTAGACCGGCCCTCACTGCAAGCGCCGACACCGCCTCCTCCGGCAGCGGCACAGCCCCTGGGACGGTGGAGACCACGTGCGCCGCCTCCCTCCCGGCACCTTCCAACGGCCGGTGCGGCATGAGCGAGGAGCGGGGCACCGGAACGACCAGGTGCCCCTCACGGCGACTCGTCCCCGCGACCGGGGAAGAAGCGTCGCCGAGCAGCCTCAGGGTCGGCGTGTACGACGAGACGACACGGTCCGCCGCACACGCGCCGGGTACGTCGGGCAGCCCGGCGGCGTGTAGGGGAAGCAGTGTCAGCGGGCCGGTCGCCGACCAGCGCAGGCGGGACGGGAGACCGCCGTCCCGCGGAGCGGATGTGATGCCTAGCGCGGAGAGCACTGGTTCCGCGACCGCCTCCCAGAGCCACGCGAGAACCTCCCGCATCACCTGCTGGTGCTTCTTCGCTGCGACGGGCCCTGGCGCGGGCCACCGGGTCAGCTCGGCCGTCGCGGTGGTGAACCGCCGGACGTTCTCTGTCACGTCGTGCAGGACGAGATCGGACAGCGGAACGACACCGGTCTCCTCGCTGGCCCGGAGGACGAGCGCATCGCACCGGTAGTTGCTCACGTTGAGGGTGATCACCGGGACTGCCCCTGCCCGCTGGCGCAGCACGTCCGTGCCGGGCGCGCGGAGGTAGTCCTCCAGACCGGGAACGGCACGTATCTGCCGTGTCACCTCGTGGATGGCGTTGGTGAGTTGGTGACGGCGGTCGGCGGCCGGGCCGTAGGGTGCGTCCTCCACCTGCGCCAGGTCTGCCCGGAGTTCCCGCATGCGCTCCGCCAGGTGCGGAGCGAGCGCACGAACCGGATCGAGATCGGCATCGCTGCGACGGGTGAGAGCCTGGCCGACCAGCGTCGCCCGGGCCGTCTCCAGGGCCTGCAGCGCCTGGTCCGCCGAACCGCCCGTCCGGAGTACGAGCGCGCAGGCGTCACGGGCCAGGCTGGTGGCGATCCTGGACAGGCCCTTCTCGCGGTCCTCCACGCTCAGCGCCTCCGAGGCGGCGTGCGGAAGGATCTCCACCGCGCGCAGGGTCAGCCGGGCGGCGGTCTCCCAGTCGCCGGCCCGGGCAGCCAGGCCGGCGCCGAGCTGTCCGGCCATGACCGCGTCGAGCCGGTGGGATCCGTCGAAACTCGTGGAGAGCGCCTGGATCGCCGCCGCGGGGTCGTCCCGGTCCCGCATGCTGCGCAGGAGCCCTGCCGCCGGGGTGAGGGTCTCCGCGTCACGGGCCGTGGGGCTGGCGGCGGCTGCCCGGCTTCCCTTCTCGGCCGTGTCGATCGCCTCGTCCAGCAGGGAGGGGTCCCCGGTCTCCTTCGAAAGGCTCCTCAGGGCCATGGCCAGATTGGAGGCGAACGTGGGGTAGTCCGGCACCGTGGGGTTGGTCATGCGCAGCGAAGCCCGCATCATGTGGACGGCCACGGCGAGTTCGCTGCGTGCGGCGTCTCCCGGACCGCTCAGCTCGGCGTGCATGTGCATGGCGCCTCCGAGCTGGTTGAGCAAGCCGGGCAGGAAGGAATGACCAGGCGGCAGTTGTGTCACGGCCTTCTGGAGCAACTCCACCCCCTTCTTGAGCATCGGAGGATTCCTGGTGTCGTATCCCTTCTGGGCGTAGAGCTGTCCGGCCCACAGCAGACGCCATGAGTAGTCGTCGTCGTCCGTACGGGTGTCGAGAGCAAGGGCCCGCTCGGCAAGACCGATGGCTTCGTCCAGGGCGGAGAAATCGCGCGTGGCGCGGTAACGCAGATTCAACTGGCCCGCGAGGTTGAGCATGTTGACCGCGTGGTTGCGCGGATTGGGGTCGCCGGCCTCCACCGCCTCCCTCAGCACATCAAGGGGAGCGGCCCCCGAACCCGGCCGCAACGAGTGAATGAGGGCCTGCTGGGCCCGGAGCCGATGGCGGGAGCGATGGCCGGGGCCGGCGAAGGTGCAGGCCGTGTCGATTGCCACGGTCGCCCGCCGCAGATCCTCGTCCACTCCGGTGCGGCGGTACCGGTGATGCCAGGCTGCGGACTCGAGTCCAAGTAGATCGGCCTGCCACTGGTCGTCCTGGGGAATCCTGGCACGGCAGGCGGCCAGAAGCTCAACCGTCGGCTGCGTGATGCTCAGCGGAGCCCCGGCGTCCATGGCATGGTTGCAGGCCTCGGCCACGGCCGCACAGTCCTCCAGCGAACCCTCGACCCTCAACTTTCGCGCCGCCGCGACGAGTCCATCGGCGTCTTCCTTCGATATGGCCATTCCGCTTCCCCCGTACCACCGTTCGGCCACGACAATCCGCAATCCGCACAACACGCACTGCCCGAAGACTGTCCCACAACTTCACCCGGTGGCGATGAGGCCGTGCGGCAGGGTGACGGCGAGCCGACCATCGTGGTAGTCGGCCACGGCGGCGACGGTGTGCGGTGCGGAAGCCGGCCATGGAGCAGCGGGGCGGCTGTCCGGCCTCCTCGCGGGTCTCGTACGGGACCGGGCCGCCGCCGCAGCGCGCCCGGCTCTCGGGTCCGGATTGCCGATCATGTGGCTGACCGGGTGAAGAAGGCCTTCGTCCATTGCTCTGCCCGATACAGGAGAGCCGACCCCAGATCCGCTGTGTCAGTGCGCCCTGGGTGCGCGTTGGGACGTCCACTTCGTGGTGCGTTCTCCGGCGGCGGAAGTGGTGCAGCGAATTCTCGGCCAAGACCGGCCCCGACCGCGACCAGTCCCTGACCGGACGATCCGGTTGACTTGAGCCACGGGTCGCTCGGGCTCGCGCCGGGTATGGAGGTCGTCGGTGTTGTACGACACGGCGCGAGGGGCTCATCTCGTACGAGGACGCGCACCAAGGCACCCACAAGTGCGCTCACGAGACGCTGTAGGCAGAGGACCGGTTGCGGCGTGGGAACGCTCTCGCGACAATAGGCCCTCCGATGGAGGGAACCGAAGAAATCAAGCTGGGCGTCTAGGAGTTGACTACAGAGCCCGGTGTGACTGGATAGCTCCTCGGGCTCATCTCGGACCGGGCTTTTGGCCTCGCATCGGCACCGCCCTGTGCCGCTGCGAGGGGGAAGCTGCGGCAAAGCAGGGGCAAGGGGGCAGATGTGACATCCATCAAGGGTGGTGCCGGGTGCGGATGTTGCTCGAGGCTGCTCTGAGAGGGCGCCGCGAACATGCTGCTCTCTTCCGGAGCTGACGAGAAGCGGTCTGGCCTGGTGGTGCCCTGTCCGGTCTGCCTCCACCCAGGGCGGGGCGAACGACGGTGCCGGGCCTGCGGATTTCTGCTAAACGGGGATCCGGTCTTGGGGGCCGCGACCGAGGAGGACCATCGGTCCGCGGCGGCCGAGCTGGCCGCCGCCGCGCACGCCTGGGATCTCGACGCAGCCCGGCGCACGCTGAGCGATCCGGCTGAGCGGGGTGAGATCGCCGGGCTGCTTCGCCCGGCGCCCTCCGGCATCCCGCACCCCGCCGATGGCCCCGGCCTCGTCGCGCCTCCCGCACCCGAGGCGGCCGCCGAACCGCACGCCCTGGCCGACCTGTTGCACCGGCTTACCACCGGTGAGGTGCCCGAGGCGCTGTTCGTCGAGTTCGGCACCGAACGGGCAACGGTGGTACGGGCGGGCGCGGACGCCGCCGGCCTGCCGCACGCGCGCTCGCAGGCCGAGGCGTCCTGGACCGAAGTGGTCCCCGGGCTCGCCCCCGCGGGAGCCCTGCGCCGCTTCCAACTCGGCGGAGGCGTGGGCACCGTCGAGCCGGTGGACCGCCTGCGCTTCGACCAGGCCGTGCGCGACTGGCTGCACACTGTCGTGCCCCATGCCCGCGCGGGGACCGGCCCCCGTCCCCCTGCGGTGGTGCTGCTGCGCGGCGACCCCGGCTGGACCCTCCTCGACCGGGCCGCCGCCGTGCTGCACGATTCCTGCGCGGTGAGTGCCGAAAGCACCCCGGAGGCCGCACCCGGTTCGGGCACGGCGTCCGCCACCAGGGCCCGGGTCCGCCGAATGCTGCGCGGCGCGCCACTGCGTCAACCGCACACCCTGCTCTTGGCGCGGGCGGGAACCCGCGCTGGCGACCACGTTCGGGTGGAACTCCACCACCACGTCCTGTTCGAGGCCGGTCTCCGGCTCGTGCCCGGTGAGACCCGGACGGCCTCGGTCACCGTGTACGGCGGCCCGCCGGTGCTGCCCCGGCGGCCTGCGGCGGGCGGCCCCGCCGCGCCGGCCGAGACCCTGCCCGTCGTACTGCCGCTGTTCGCCGGCCACTACCGCCCGGAAGACCGCCGGCCCCCGCTCATCCGCATGCCCGGCGCCGAACTGCCCGTACTCGGCTCCGCCCGCCTCACCTTCGTCCTGCACGGGCCGGGCGAGATCGAGGTACGCACGGAAGACGGCCGCGTCCTGGCCGAAGGGCCCGACGGACACGCACCGAGCCCGCACGCCGTGATCCACCGTGTGCCGCAGCGACTTTGGCTGCCCGGACCTCTGGAGCTCATCTGCGCGGTCGAGATGTCCGGCACCGACCGGGCCGAGGTCGCCGAGCGCGTCGGCTTCACCAGGGACCTGATCCGCGCCGCGGAACGTTATGCCGACGCGGGTGGTGGCCTACGGGTCTCCGTGATCGGCTACTACGACCACGACCCCCGCAACGAGCACCAGCCCGACCGGCAGTTCATCCGGTCCGTGTCGCCGGGACCACCCGGCCGGGCGCTGCGGCACCTGCGGGAGCTGCCCCTGGAGGTACTGCCCCGGGACACCCTCACCTCCTCGCTGGAGGACGCGCTCAGGGCCGCCGCCAGAAGGACCGACGGGCAGCCAGCCAAGTCGGTCGACCGGGTGCTCCTGGTGGTCGGGGGCCGGCCGCCGGCACTGCCCAAGCAGGTCGGCCTGGTCCCCGGCTGCCCGGGCGCCGTGGACTGGCAGGAGCAGCTGTGGACCCTGCATCACCGGGGCGTGCGGGTCGGCGTCCGCGCCGAGCCTTTCGCCGCGCCCACCACTCCCGGCGTACCCAGCGGGGGCCGACTGCGCCAGTACCTCTCCCGGGCCTGGCAGGAGCTGGCGGTCACAGACGGCCTCCATTTCCGGCCCGGCATCGATTCGGCGGAGCAGGTGGCGCTATCCCTCGCCGCCGAGCAGACCCGCGACACCGACGGCAGCCCGCTCGCGTTCGCCGCACCGCTCCTCTCCCCCCAGCAATCCGAACCATCTAGGAGCTGACCCAGTCCATGACGACACCTCAGTATCGACCTGGCCCGGACTCCGAGGACGACGGGGACGAGGCACGCTCCCCGGATCGGGGGCAGTCCCGCAACGGGCACGCCAACACGGAACGCGACTGGCAGTCGCTCGCCCTCAACGGCAGGCCCGACGCCCCCGCACCAGCCCCCGTCCCGCCCCCTCGCCCCGAACACCAGCCGCGCCCGCCCGCCGCCCTCGACAGCCATACCGTGGCCGACCGGATCCAGCCACCGCAGGCCATACCCCAGCTGCACGGCGCCGCTCCCGCCGGTGTCCGGATCGGCGTGTGGGGAGCCTCCGGTTCCGGGAAGACGACGTTCCTGGGCGCCGTACCGATCGCCGCGATGCAGCACCGGCGGCAGGGGGTGAACTGGGTGGTCGCCGGGATGGACCCGCCCTCCACGGAGTTCCTCCACGACAGTGTGGATCAGCTCGTGTCGGAGCAGCGGTTTCCGCAGGCGACCCGGGCGCAGCGCGACCTCAGATGGTCCTTCAACGGCGAGACAGTGGGCGCCCGGGGCCGTGGTACCCCCCGGCAGATGTCGTTCGCGCTGGAGGTGCTCGACCTCCCGGGCGAGGCATTCAACCCCAGGTCCAACCAGGTCGCCGAGGATCTGCACGAGCAGGCCGTGACCCATCTGACGAGCTGCGGCGGCCTTGTCTACCTGTTCGACCCCCTCCTGGACGCCAACCAGCAGACCGCGAGCATCAACTACTTCTACGGGATGGCCAGTCAGATGGCGGCCCGGGTGCGCGACGAGGGCCGCCTCCTCGACAACGGCCGGCTGCCGCACCATGTCGCGGTGTGCATCACCAAGTTCGACCACCCGGACGTCTTCGAGCCGGCGCTGCGGGCCCGCTGGGTCACCCAGGAGCGGGTCGGCGCCATCCCGCGGGTCCCCGACGACCAGGCGCAGGGTTTCTTCGACTGGATCTGCAACAGCTTCCGCGGCGGCAGCGCCCGCCTGGTCCGTGACGCCCTCGGCAACTTCTTCGACTCCGACCAGATGTCCTACCACGCCAGCTCCGCCATCGGCTTCCGGCTCAACGCCAACAACCAGTTCGACTACCGCAGTTACGTCAACGTGGAGCCGGACGGCCAGCGGATCTGCGGCTCTCCGCCGACTCCGATCAACGTCATCGAGCCGCTGATGGCCCTCGAGGGAGGTCTGCGGGACACGGCCGAACGGCAGCCACGCGATGGCAAGCCCTGGTGGAGGCGGAAGTGAGTGAACCGCCGGCCGGGGCCTCGGTGCACGCCGCCTGGTCCCTCCAGGGCAAGGCACCCGGGCAGGTGGCCTACGACGTGCAGGCGGGCAGCGTGGAACCCCGCATCGCCCAGAAGTACTTCTGGGCCGCGTCCACGGAGACGCCACGCGCCGACCGCACCGATGCCCCCGAATCGCTGCCCTGGGTGGCGTTCCTCGGCCGCACCGAGGCCGGTCGGCCCGTGACCGGCCTGGTGGAGACCACCTGGTCGGGCGGGCGGGACGCCACCGGCCGGAACAGCTACTCGGCCCGGCTGCTGCTCCTCGACTGGCAGTCGGCCAGCGACGCCGGGCTGACCTGGTCCTCGCTCTACGACGCCGCCCTGGACACCGAGTGGCCGGCCACGGACCCAGGCGCCGTACAGCCGCAGCACATCGTCCTCGACGCGGCACCCACCACGATCGCGAAGCTGGCCCGGTACATCGAGCACGACATCGGGTTCCAGTGGGCCGCGCGATCCGCCGCGCTGCTCCTCGAAGGGCGGCACGTGGCCATCACGCTGTCCCCGGAGCACGCCGGTCTGAACGCCGTCACCCGGGTCGCCGTGCTCGACGGGATCTGCGCCCTGCTGCCGTACGGCAGCCGCGCCTGGTTGTCCGCCGCGACCTGGGCCGGTCACGGCGCCGACCACGAGCTGCGGCTGACCTTCGCACTACGGCCCCGGGGCAGCCAGTGCCATGCCGTACTGGCCAGGCAGCCGCCGCAGGAGCCCGGCACGAGTCAGGGCCGCGCCTATCTGGCGGAGCTGCTGCGGCTGCGGCAGAAGAAGGGCATCGAGGCGGTGCTGTCCCACCTGCTGTCCCATCGGGCCCCGCTCACCCCGCACGACGCCGAACAGGCGCTGCAGCATCTGCGGGACCTCGACCTCCCGGCGATGGTGGTGGGCGACATCGACCGGGGCACGAGCCAGTTGCACAATGTGGCCAGGCTGCTGAGCCGGTCCCCGTTGGAGAGCCTGATCGAGCCGGAGGCCGCGAAGATCGCGCGTCATCTGGCGTGCCTCACCCTGCCCGGCGCCCGCTCCGAGGCAGAGCGCGAGCAGGCCCGGAGCCTGCTCCTGGAGCACTGGTCCCCCCGGGTGGGCGAGGCCCTCGCGGACGAGCTCAACTCCTGGCCCGCCGAGAGCCAGACCCCGCAGCGGGTGCGTGGCATCCTCGACCTGGCGGCCGCCGTGGAGCCACGGGACCGGCAGGCCCACACCGTGGTCCTGACCGGCTACCTCGACGGGGGCGGGGCGGGCGGAACGCCGGACGGCCTGCGGTCGCGGAGCACGCTGCTGCAGGCCATGCAGCAGGACCTGGACGCGAACAGCGCCGCCGCCGTGCACGCCGTCCTCGTCCGCCGTCCGGAACTGACGCTGGCCTGGCTCGACGTCAACGCCGAGCGGGGCACCCTGGACGACCGGTTGGTCCTGGGACTGCTGCGCCGGCCCGGCAGGGTGAGCGAGCCGAACGCACCGCACTGGCTGCGCGGCGTCGCCCTGATCCACCGCGAACTGCCGGCCGCCCCGCGCGACGAGGAGAGCATCGCGGCGTTCGCCGCGGTCTCCGCGACCGCCTGGCGCACCGGCCTGTACCTCGCCTGTCACGCCCGCAATCCGGACGTGCTCGCCTGGCTCGAACCAGAGCTGTACGACGTCGCGGCGGGGCAGAGCGGCACCGATGAGGACCGGGGTTTCCTGCTCCACCGGATCGACATCCTCGTACCGAGGCAGCCCGGCCTTGCGGGGATGTACGCCGCCTGGGCCGATCTGATCCAACTCCCCCTGCTTGGTTGGGACTTGCCGCGTTCCCGACTCCTCGCGGACGACGGCAAGGCGGCTGCCGAATACGCCGGTGTCCTCAGACGTCTGCTGCGGCGACTGGGGCTGCCGGGCCGAGGGCTGGAGACGGTGGCCGCGGCGCTGGTCGGCAACCGGCTCGACCAGGTCCCGTATCCGGTCCTGTGGGAGCTGACCCACCCTCAGAACGATCCGGTCGCAGGCGGTCTGGAGAGCCTGGAAGGACCCCTGCTCAGCCGTATCGCCGAGCTGCTGACACACGCCGGGGACTGGATCACCCACGGCATGCCCGCGCAGTGGGAGCACCGCCTGAGGGGGCGCCCCGACCTCCAGTGGCTGGCCTACACCTCCGAGATCCGCCGGCTCGTTGCCACCCGTACGGCCGCCCCCGAGCAGCTGGGCGACGCCATCGTGCGGGCGAGCCCCAACTCCCGGTACGCCAGGCGCGCGCAGACCATCGAGTACCCCTTAGCCGTGCTCGAGGCGATCAAGCCCTGGCTCCAGGATCACGCCGGACGCGGCGACGCGGTCCATCGACTGGCCGGGCACCTCAACCGGAACTCCGGCCAGCAGGCGCTCGGTGACCTGCTCTACCACTCCATCTCCCAGCTGCGGTTCGGTGACCTGGTCCGGCATCGGGCACTGGAGCGCCACGAGGAGCTGAAGGACAGCGTCGAGCGCGCGATCAAACTCATGCGCCAGAAGCCGAAGTCCTCCGCAGGTCTGCCGTACGACGCACCGAGGGGCCCGGTACCTGGCACCTACGCCGATCCCGACCGCGGCACCAAGTCCAGGCGACTGTGGCCGTTCGGCCGAGGTGATGACCGCCCATGAACCCGCCGCACACCCTCGCCCTCGACATCGGCACCCGCTACGCCCGGCTCGCCACCGCGCTGCCCGACGCCGGGCCGCCGCGTCCGGTACCGCTGCCCGGTGACGTGCCGGGCGAGGGACGGCCGCTCTCCGCCGCCGTACGCGACCAGCCCGCCGCCGACCGCGATCGGTTCGTCGCCGCGCTGCGCGAGGCATACGGCATCTACCTCGCCCGATACGGTCCGCCCGCCGGGGCCGTGGTCGTCCTGCCCCGTCGCTCCGCGCGTGCGCTGGCGGGTCCCGCGACGGACGCCCTCGCCGAGGCGGGCTGCCCACGGGTCCGGACGATCGGCACCGCGCACGCCCTGCTCGCCCTGGTCCGGCACACCGCCGGAGAGGCGGCCGACACCGGGGAATACCTCGTGTGCGACGCCGGGGCCCGCGCCGTCGACGCCGCACGCTGCACACTGAGCGGCCCTTCGGTGCTCCTTCGCGCCACCGCAGCGGAGACCGGGCCAAGTGGCCTTCTTGGAACGGAACTTGACACGGCACTCCTCGCCGCAGCCGGTCTGCCCGACGACGAGGAAGGGCACCGCCTGCTCGCCGCCGCGCGCAAGGACGACCCCGACGGCCGCCGACTGGGGCTCGCCGTGGCCCGGGCCATGAGCCGCCCCGACCCCTTCGACGACACCCTGGTCTACCGCCTGGGTGACCGGGACATCACCGCGGGGACCGTACGGACATCCCTTCCGCCGCTGATCGACGCCGTACGGAGGGCCTTGGCCAAGGTCACTGCGCCGCCCGGCGCCACGGAGCAACCGCCTCTGCTGCTCGCCGGAGGCCTGGCCCGGCTGGAGCCGCTCACCCGGCAGTTGGCCGAGAGCTACCGGCTGGTTCCGCTGCCCGCGGACGTGGACGCCGGGTACGCCGCGGCGGCCGGCGGCGCCCTGGTGGCGGCAGGCCTCGCCGACCCCGGCGACCGCTACCCGTACGCCGTCCGCGTCAGTACCCACACCCGCAGGGCCGGCCGGCTGCACACTGAGGAGCTCGAACTGGCCGCCCCCGGGGTCCTGGATCCGGGCGGCGACACCGTGTTCGCCGCCCGGGACGGCCGGCCGGCCGAGGTGCTTCCCGAGGCGGCGGCCCGGCGCCCGCTGCGCATCGAGGCCGTCGGCCCCGGCGGCCGCCCGGTCCCGCTGCCGGACGTAGCGCTGCCCGCCGGCACACCGGACGGGCTCTGCCGGGTCGGTGTCCGCGTCGGCGCGGACGGGGCGGCGGACCTTGTGCTGCGCCCGGTCGCGCAGGGCCCGGACGCCGAGACCCGCCTTCCGCTCGGCCCGCTGCCCGTCCCGCCCGAAACCTGATCCGCCCCACCTCCCCGTCCCCTCCTCTCCGTCCCCACTGCCCCGTCGCCACCGCCCGCCGTGCCCGAGGAGCTCTCATCCGATGAACAAGCCACCACGTCCGAGGCCGGGACGAACGCGCGCCCGTACCGTCCACCGTGCCGTCGCCGGGCTCGCCGCCCTGGTACTCACGGCCCTGGCCGCCGCAGCGTCCGGGACGACTCCCGCCGTAGCCCGACCGGCCGCCGATCCGACCCGGGCCGGATCGGCGCCCAGCCGCTCCGAGATCTACTCCGAGCTCGGCCTGGACAAGGTTCCCGCCGACTACGTCGTCCTGGTGGACGTCTCGGGCTCGATGCTGAGCAAGGGGCGCTACTCGTCGGTCCGGTCGGCGCTGCTGCCGTTCCTGACGGGCCTGTCGCCGCAGGACTACGTCGCCCTGTTCACCTTCGGGGACAAGGCCGAGACGGTCTATCTGGGCCACCCGTCCGACCCGAAGCGCATCATCGGCAGGCTGCCCGCCCAAGCCGGTCCCTCGGGTGTGCAGACCGACATCGGAGCCGCCCTGGACCGTGGCCTGGCCGAGCTGGAGCGGCCCGACGCCGCGGAGGTCGGCTCCGTGGTGATGTTCACCGACGGCAAGCACGATCCGCCGAAGAGCTCCAAGTACCCCAAGTCCGACGGGCCGGCCTGGAACGCGCTGCGGGACCGGGCCGACAAGCTCGCCGACGGACACGTGGCCGCCTACTCCCTGCCGCTCTCGACCGACGAGTCCGGCACCGCGCAGCTGGCCCGCATCATCCCGGACACCAGCGAGCTGCGGCCGGATTCGGTACAGAGCCTCTCCGAGTACCTCGGACGGGCCGCCGAACGGGCCCGGGCGCGCAAGGCCGCGCGGCTGATCGCACAGGACGCGGGCAAGGGCGTCACGGCCACGTTGTCGCCCACCAAGGCACTCGACCTGGACAACGGCGGGGCGACGGCCACGCTGACGCTGACCGCCACGACCAAGCGGCTGCCGCTGATCGTGACGGGCCTCAGGGCGACCCTGGACGGACAGCCGCTCACGGTCACCGGCCTGCCGGACCAGGTGTCCCTGAAACCGGGCGCGGCACGGCAGTTCGACGTCCAGGTGCGCGGCGAGCCCGACTCCGGTTGGCCGCCGGTCCGGCGGACCTGGGAGGACGAGGTCGGCCTCACCGTGCACGGCAAGGTCGCGACGCCCTGGGCGGCCACGCTCGACGACGTGAAGTTCGAGATGCCGGCAGCGGTGGACGGACCGGCTAAGGGGCTGCGGCTGCGGGCCGAGGTCGGCTCGCCACTGACCCTGCCCCTGCTGATCGGCCTTCCACTCGCGGCCCTCCTCGCGGCCCTGCTGCTGTGGCTGCGGCGCAACCGGGCGGTCCTGAGCGGCGTACTGGTCCTGTCGCCCCCGCTCGGCGACGGCCCGCAGGACCACATCGTCCTGCGCGGGCGGCAGTTGACGCTCGCGCCGCCGCAGATCGGTGGCAGCGGCCGTGTGTACGGCCGACGCTTCCGGGCGGCCGACGGCCAGCGCGGGATCGCGCTGCACCTGCGCTACAGCCCGGACCGCACTGCGGCACGCAGCGCGGACGCCGTCTGCCGACCGGGTGAGGAAGTCATGATCAACGGCATCAGCTTCGCCTACCGGCAGGACCTCGACGCGCAGCCGTCGCCGGCACCGGGAGTCGGTGGGGTGCCCGACCCCCTGCCGATACCGCGGCCCGGTTCGCTCCCTCCTGACGAAGACGGGTCCTGGCGCAGCGCCCCGCCGCGACCGATGGCGCGGCCCGACCGACCCGCCCCCAAGGAAGGGGACCTGCCGTGACCGGCCACGACCTCAACCTCGCCGCCACCTGGGTCGGCACCCATGTCCTGGGGCCGGGACGCCGGTCGGTGGTGTGGGTGCAGGGCTGCCCGTTCCACTGTGCGGGCTGTCTGGCACCGGAGTGGATCCCGGACCGCGCCGCCCGCCACGTGGATCCTGCCGAGCTGGCCGAGGAGTTGCTCGCCGATCCCGGCGTGACGGGTCTGACGCTCTCCGGCGGCGAGCCGATGGCCCAAGCCGCCGGGCTTGCCGCGCTGGTGCGCGCGGCCCGCGTACGGCGCGACCTCTCGGTGATCTGCTTCACCGGCTACCGCCTGGACCGGCTGCGATCCCGCCCGCCCGCACCCGGGGTCACCGAGCTGCTCGGCGTCCTGGATGTGCTGATCGACGGCCAGTACGTCGCCGGCCTGGACGACGGCAAGGGGCTGCGGGGCAGCAGCAACCAGCGCGTCCACCACCTCACGCCCCGGCTCGCCGGATGCGGATACGACTTCACGGGCAGGCCCCGTACCGCCGAGATCACCGTCGACGGGACCGCCGCCCTGCTGGTCGGAGTCCCGCCTCCGGGACTGCTCGCGGCCTTCGACTCCGCGGTGGAGGAGGCCCGTTCGCGGCTGCCCCTTCCCGAGACCCCCGACGCGACGCCCCGGCACCCCCGGGCGCGGATCGCGGCCAACCGACCAGGTGAGGACGACTGACCATGAGCGGCAAGAAGCGCATCCTGGTGGACGAGACCGAGTGGTACCGGGCCCAGCGGGCGGCCCAGAACCTCAAGCAGGTCCGGCGCGACGTTCCCAGGCTGCTGGACGAGGTCCGGCGGCAGACCGAGGCCGACCAGGCCCGCACTCGCGCCCAGTTGGAGGATCGGGCCCGCCGGACCGAAGAGGCGCTCTCCGGCCTCGCGGCCCACACCCAGCGACTGGAGCGGGACACCGGACGCAGGCTGCGCGAGCAGTCCGAGCGCCTGCAGCAGGAGCTGCGCGGCACCGCGGACCGCCTCGAACGCGACACCCGCACCATGCTCGCGGAACAGCGCGCGGCCCTGGAACGCGAACTCGCCGCCGAACGCGACCAGCGCCGCCGCGACATCGCCGATCTGACGGGACGCCTCGACGAGATGGCCGGGGACCGTGACCGCGCCGCGGCCGCCGCCCGGGACTGGCTCGCCGACGGCGCCACGATGGCCGATCTCATCGCGACCACCCTGCCGCACGAACGGCACGCCCCCGGCAAGCTCGACCGACTCCGCCTGAACCTCGACACGGCGCGGCACAACAGCGACGCCGGCCAGCACGAGGCCGCACTCTCCCTGGCCCAGGCCGCCTACCTCGACCTCAGCGAACTGCGCCTCGACATCGAGCACCGGGAGCTGGAGCGGCGGCTCGCCCAGGACGCCGCCACCGACGCCCTGGTCCTGGTCGAGACCCTGATCACGCAGAACGAGGTCAGGCCGGTCACGGGCCCCGACGGCCGGCCGCTGCCCGGGGTCGAACTCGATGTGGACCGCTGGTCAGAGGGCGAGCTCGAAGAACTGCGGGGGCAGGTGGCCGAGAGGCTCTCCCGGGCCAGGGACGATGCCCGGACCGCCGCCGAGCAGCGCGAACTGCTCGCCGAGGCGGCGACCCTGGAGGAGCGGCTCGGCGAGGTCGTGGACCGGGCCGGCATGCAGATGCTCGCCTCACAGCTCCGCGTGAATCTCGCCGATTCGGTGGTCGGGACGCTCTCCCGGATCGGCGCCTACGAGCTGATGGACGGCGTGTACGAGGACGAGGACGAGCGTCGCTCGTTCCACGCCGTCCTGGAGCACGCGAACGGCAACAAGATCGTGGTGCAGGTCCTGCCCGCCCCGGACGGCGAGACCGGGCAGATCCTGCGGGTTCTTTCCTACGACTACGACACGGCCTCGGAACGTGAACTCCGGGACCGGGCCGAGGCGGTACGGCACGCGCTCGGGGAGGAGGGGCACCCGACCGGGGCGCTGGAGAGCGAGCCCGGCGTCCCGGAGCCGGAGGCACTCAACCTGGACCGGTACCGCAAGCCGCTGCTCAAGCGCCCGGCCGACGGCGCCTCATGACCGATCGGCTCGGCTCCCGCTTCGCCGACCTGCGGCTGAGCGTCGGCGAACCGTTCACCGTGGTGTACGGGCCCGGCGTGGACGACACCTTCATCGGCACCGACTACCGGGAACGGAACCTGGACAGGGCGCTGTGGCATCTGCTGCGCGCCCAGTCCTGCGCGTATGTGGCCTACAGCTCCCAGCGCCGACCCCTGTACTTCCTGGACCCGGACTCCGAGGCACGGTCCCGGCCCTCCGGCCGCGCCCAGGCCGACGGGCCGTCGCGGACGCCGACGGAATCGGCGGGCTCCGCAGGGCCGGAGCTCATGCGCGATCCCAAACTGCGCGGCCCACTCGGCCGGGCAGTGGTCCGCCCGCCCGCAGAGGAGCGGAACGCCGGGCCCGCCGAGACACGGAACGTCTCCTTCGCCGCGGACCGGACCGGCTCGCCCGCCGAGCCCGGGCCGCCGCGCGCCCTCTCCGACCCGTTCACCGTCATGACCCTGGCCGGATATCTGGCGAATCCCCCGGACCGCACGGCCGTGGTGTTCACCGAGGCGGAGAGCACCCTGCGGTACACCGACGCCGCCCGCCCGCTGGACACCTTCTTCAGTGACTGGGCCCGGCACGGCGACTACGACCACCCGGTCGTCCTGGTTTTCGCCCGCCCGACGTTCGACGCCTGTGTGGAGTACGTCGAGTTGCTGCAACGTTACCCCGGTCTGGCCGCCCGGCTGCGCCGACAGGCCGCGCCCTCCGTCCGCGTGGGCTTTCCCGACGAAGCCGAACTGCACCGCCTCGTCCAGCGATTGCGCCTGCGCCACGACCTGCGCATCGGCGACTGGCGCGAACTGGACACCGTGGTCCGAGCGATGGCGGCCCAACCGCTCACCGTGAAGAACTGGCGCAGTCACCTGCGGTCCCTCGGCGACACTCCGCTCAGCGGCAAGGAGCTGACCGAGCGCGGCTGGCTGCCCCGCTCCGGCAGTCCAGGGGCGGGGGCGCCCGGCAGCCGGCACGCGCGCCCGGCCCACGAGCGGCTGGCCGACCTGCAAGGCCTGGAAGAGGTGAAGATCCATCTGGAACGGTTGCGCAAGCGGATGGCCGCCGAACGGCTGCTGCGCGCCCAGGGGCGCGGCACGGGCGCCGAAACGGCCTCACCCCACCTGCTGTTCGCCGGTTCGCCCGGTACCGGGAAGACCACGGTGGCCCGGCTCGTCGGCGAGATGTACCGGGAACTGGGTGTGCTGAGCCGCGGCCATGTGGTGGAGACCAAGCTCGAGGACCTGACCGCCGGCTATGTCGGACAGACCGCCGCGCTCGCCAACTCCGTGCTGGATCAGGCCTTGGACGGGGTGCTGTTCCTCGACGAAGTGCACGGCCTGAGCGGCGAGGGCGCCAGCTTCCTCCCGGAGGTCATCCGGGCCCTGCTGACCCGAATGGAGAACGACCGCCACCGGCTTGTGGTGATCGCGGCCGGATACCCGGACAAGATCGACGAGTTCCTGGCCGCCGACCTCGGCCTCGTCCGCCGGTTCGGCGAGCGCATCCCCTTTCACGACTACCCGCCGGACGTGCTGCACGCCATCCTGCTGCAGTTCTTGGCAGATCGCGGCCTGCGCTGGGACGAGCCGCTGGCCGATCAGCTGCTGCAGGTCGCCACCGAGCTGTACGTCACGCGCCGCCCCGATTTCGGCAACGCCGGCACCATGCGCGACCTCGGCTCGAAGATCTTCGCCGAGTGGGCCAACCGGATCGACGGCGACACCGAGCAACCACTCACCGTCGAAGACCTGCCGGACAAGTACCGCACCCTCCTGTCCCGGCCCGCCCCCGAGAACGCCACCCTGCTGTCCGAGTTGGACAACATGGTCGGCCTCGACTCGGTGCGCGAGACGCTCATCGACCTTGCCGAGGTCATCCGGCTCCGCCAGGCCCGCGGCATGAGTCTGCCCGCGCCCCCGAATCTCCTGTTCATCGGGCCGCCCGGCACCGGCAAGACCACCGCGGCGCGGGCCACCGGCAGGATGCTCCGCGACCTCGGACTACTGCGCACGGGCCATCTCGTCGAGACCACACGCGCCGACCTGGTCGCTGAGTACGTCGGCCAGACCGCGCCCCGGGTCCGCGAAGCCGTGTACAAGGCCCTTGACGGGGTGCTCTTCATCGACGAGGCATACAGCCTGACGGCCGGTTCCGGCATCCAGGGCGCCGACTTCGGCAAGGAGGCCGTGGACACTCTGGTTAGCGAGATGGAGAACCGGAACGACCGGCTCTCCGTGATCGCCGCGGGCTATCCACGTGAAATGGACGCGTTCCTCGACAGCAACAGCGGCCTGGCCTCCCGCTTCACGCATCGCGTGGAGTTTCGGCCGTACACCACCGAGGAGCTCGTCGAGATTCTGCGCCGAAGTGCTGTGGCCCAGGGCTACATCCTCACACCTCAGGCCGCCGGGCGGGCCGGGCCGTGGTTCGACGAGCGACGTCGCGCCAACCCCCACGGGTTCGGCAACGCCCGCGAGGTACGCCGCCTCATCCCCGCCATGGAGGCCCGACTCGCCCGCCGCCTCCGAACCGACCCGAACGCCACCGACCACTCCACGTTCACCGCCGACGATGTCCCGCCCCCTGGACGCTGATCGCCGGAAGATCAGGCCCGTCCGGCGTTCGCGGATCGGTCCCTCTGCTCCAGCGCCTCCCGCAGCACGCGATCGATGTCGGCGAGGCGCTGCTCCACATCGGCGGCGACGCGGCGCGCGCGCTCAAGCGCCGTCCTGCCTCTGGCGAGCCGGTCCCCGCGACGGTCGCCGATGTCGTCGCCCTCCCAAGCGGTCAACGCCTCCGCCAACTCCCGGTTCGCCCGCGCGTAACGCTCCCACTCCGGAATCCGCCCCCCTAGCTCGGCACGGACCGCTTCGAGGTTCTGGTGCGACTCATCCAGCTCAGCGGTGACCCGGGCCAGCTCCCGCTTCTTCGCGGTGAGCCGCTCGTCGCTCTCCTCGGCCAGGCGCACCGCTTCTCGGGTCTGCGGACCGAGCGCGTCCAGCTGATCCTCGCTGAGCCGCACCAACGCTCCGCAGCCCGCGGCCAGATCCTGCTCGGCAGAGGTGTCCCGGGAGCGCAGCACCTCCAGGCGCTCGTCCACCACCTGCTGCTGTCCGCTCAGCGCGTCCAGCGCTTCCACCAGGCGTTCGAGGCGGCGCAGCTCCTCGATGCGCTCCCGCAACTCCGCGTGTTCAGCGAGGCGTTGGTGAAGCTCGTCCTCGGTGTCGGCAAGCCGTTTCAGAGCCGTTCGGTCGTCCTGCACCTGTCCATGGAGCGCGGCGAGCTCGGCAAGCTGCCTGTCCAACTGCTCCGCCAGCCGCTGTCCGGGCCGGGCGGCTGTCACGAGACGAGGAACCCCGGCGGCCAGCGCAGGGACCTCCTCCAGCGCGTCGAACAGACCGAAGAGCCCCTCAAGTGCGGCGACGCCGTCGTCATCCCGTATCTCCGCGAGCGCCGCCGCCGCACAACGTAGTGAGGCTCCGAGCGCCTCAAGGGCTGCTTGAGCACCGGAACCGTCCCCAAGCGCACCGGGGTCGTCCGTAGCCGGCATCCGCGCCCCCCGCTTCCCTGTTCACACCGCTGTCCGAGGCAGCGTAGCGCCGAAGTTCCGGAACAGTTGGCGCACTTGCCCGTACCCCCTTTCGATGGCGTGAACGCCTCCTTCTTCGCACCCGAATTGGCCTGTGAAGCAGGCCGGTTCGGATCTAGACTGCGCACCCAGTGTCTGGGCCTTGTCGTGCGGAAGGGGCCGAGGGTGGAGGGGGATCCGTGAGCGAGCTGGTGCGCTTCGAGGGGCCGGAGGGCTCCGAACTCGTGGTGGAAGTCGCCGACGACACCCCGAGCCTTGAGCTGATCTCGCGCCGCGAGGACGGCATCGTGGAGGCCCGGCGGCGGCTTCGGGAGTCGCTGGACTCCACGCTGCCCACCCTGCGATCGGTGGTGGACACCGCGCGTGCCCTCGCTCCGCAGGAAATGGAGATCGACTTCGGTATGAAGTTCACTGCGGAGGCCGGTGTCGTCGTCGCGAAGACCGCGGCGGAAGGGCACTTGGCCGTACGGCTGCGCTGGACGCGGCCCGAGAGTGCTTCGACGCAGCCGACGAGCTCAGGGAACTGACGAGCCGTGGCCCGCAGCCGGGAACAGCCGCCCTGGCTGGTCAGCATCCGGCGCGAAGCCGCCGACGGGTCTGCGCACGGCGTCGGCGTGATGTGCGGGCCACGTCATATCCTCACCTGCGCCCATGTGATCGGACGGGCCGAGGAAGCGCCGGACGGACCGGTGTGGGTCCGGTTCCCGCACGTGCGGCACGTCGAGGCGCTCAGGGCGACCGTGCTGCCGGACGGCTGGCATCCGGCCACCGAGGCCCGCACGGGGGATGTGGCCATCCTGGAACTCGCGGGCGACCCCCCGCCCGGCGCCCGCCCCGCACCGCTGTGCACCACAGCGGTCGGGATCTGGCACCACCGATTCCGTGCCTACGGCTACCCGAAGAAGCACGCTCGCAGTGGTGTTCCGGTGCGCGGCGAGATCGTCGACCATACGGGCGAGGAGTGGCTGCTGCTCGAACCGCGAGCGGGGTGGGCGCCGGAACCCGGTTTTTCCGGAGCACCGGTGTGGGACGAGGACGGCGACGGAGTGATCGGCATCCTCAACGCCCGGGAGCGGAGCGGCGACTCGGGCACAGGCGGGACCGGCACCGCGTACGCGATCAAGACCGAGGCGCTGCTCCGCTACTGGCCCCCGCTGGCCAAACAGGTGCGGGAGCAGGCCGAGGACAAGCTGCGGGCCCGCCTCGAGTCACGGCTCGCGCTGCCGCTCACGCTCTCGGGGGAACTGCCGTCCGTCGGAGAGGTGGATCCGTACCACATCGGAGTGACCCCCTCCACATACAGCGGGCGCCGGACCGAAGGCGGCCGCAGCGATGCGTATGTCGGGCGCTGCGAGCCCGACGCGCTCCTGGAGGGGGCGCTGGACAGCGTGCTTTTGGCCGCACCGGACAGCGCACGGCTGCTGCTGCTCGCCGGCCCTTCGAAGTCCGGCAAGTCCCGAACTCTGTTCGAACTGCTGCGCCGCCGGATGCCGCAGGCTCGGCTCCTGGTGCCCGCCACCGACCGGACCGCGCCGGGGGATCTGTCCCGGCTGCGACTGCCGGCCGGCGGCGACCGGGTCGTCCTCTGGCTGGACGAACTTGATCACTATCTGCGGCCCGGGGGACTCGACGTCCAGGTCTTGGAGCGGTTCGCACGGCAGGACCAACCAGTCATCGTGGTCGCCTCCATGACCTCGATACAGCGGCAGGCACTCTTCGACCGCGCGGACGACCAGGGCCGGATCGCCCGCAGCGTGCTGCGCCGGGCCCACCAAGTGGAGCTGCCGCAGCGGCTCACCGATGAGGAGTTGGCGGAGGCCGCCCGGCATTATTCGGGAGAGGACTTCACGGCGCGGGGCATCGGGCAGGTTCTGGTGGCCGCGCCCGAGATGGAGCGGCGTCTGACGGACGGCTTCGACAGCTGTCCGGCGGGGTGGGCGGTGACCCGGGCGGCGGCGGACCGGTGGCGGATGGGCCTGCGCGGGGCAGTGCCCGAGGACGCCCTGTTCCGGTTGTTCCGCGGGTACTTGAGCGACGCGCATCCGTCACTGGACGCGGACGAGGCAGCGTTCCGAGCCGGACTCGCATGGGCGCGCGAGCCCGTCGCCGGTCAGATCGCCCTGCTCCATCCAGACGGGCCCACGGTCCAGGCGGACGCCGAAGACGCCACGCCGGGCGACGGGCCCGCGCAGCGGATGTACACCGTCTTCCCGTATGTATCCGACTATCTGGATGCCAGGACCGACGACCCCGGCGCGGCGGTACCGGGCTTCGCCTGGCAGCTCGCCCTGAACGGCAGCGCTTCCGGCGGCACCGGCCGCGCCGAGGCCCCCGGAGCGACGGCGGCCCTGAGCACCGACCTGCTCACGGTCGCCGTCACCGCGGTCGCACGCGACGAGCTGGAAGTGGCCGTGGCCGCGCTGCGCCGGGTCCGGCAGGTCGGCGAGGACTCGGACGATGCAGCATGGGCAGCGGTCATGCTCGGGCAACTCGAACTCGCCCGAGGTGAGTTCGCGCAGGGAATGGAGTCTCTGGAGGCGGCCCTCGAGTCCGGGGTCCCGGAGGTTGTGCCGCTGGCTCAGGTCGAACTCGGCGCGGTGTTGGTGGCCAGTGACCGGATACGGGCCAGCCGGCTCCTGCAGGCGGCGATGGGCTGCCGCAACCGGCAGCTCGCATTGCTCGCCCGGGTGTACTTCTCCGGGCTGCTGATCTTGCAGGGCAAGCACGAACGGGCCCTGTCGCTTCTGGACGACGTGCTGGCCGCGGGCGACGACGAGGTGGCCGGCTTGGCGCAGGCCCGGCTCGGCGGGATGCTCGCCGACGAGGGTGCTCCCGCCTCCCTGGGCAGTACTCGGAAGCAGGGCCCGGCAGCCAGTGGGCCCGAACTGCTGCGGACCCGCGCGGCCCGCGCCAGCGATCTGCCGATCCCGGACACCGGCCCCTGGACGCTCTCCCGCACCATGGACGCCTCGGTGACCGCGCCGATCACGGAGTTCGCCCGGACGAACATGAGCTGGCTGCTGGTCAACCAGGGGAAGCTCGACCAAGCGGAGCAGCTGCTCCGGGAGGTGATGGCCGGCGGCCATCCGCTGGCCGCGCCCCTGGCCTGCGCCAACCTGGGTGACCTCTTCGTGGACTGCAACCGGTGGGGCGAGGCAAGACCATTACTCGAGAGCGTGTTGAACGCCCCGGTACCGCTGGCGTGGCCGCTGGCCCAGGTCGCACTGGGGCGACTCCTGGTGAGCGGGGACGAGGACCAGGAGCAGGGCGCCGAGCTGCTGCGCGAAGTGGTCCGGTCGGGCCATCCGGCCCATGCGCCGCGCGCCGCCCATGTCCTGGGCTGCTGGCATGTTGCGTACGAGCGAGTGGAGCGTGCGGAGTACCGGCTGGACCAGGCCGTCGCATCCGGCCACCCGGACTGGGCGTCGGCCGCCCAACTCGCCCTGGCCGGACTCGCCGCGCTGCAGGACGACACGGACCGCGCGCAACAGCTGCTCACCGAGGTCGCCGACGGGGCGTGGGCGAATGCCCCGTGTGCCATGGACCAACTGGGCGATCTGCTGGCCGGGGCGGAGCGCTACGAGGAGGCTGAGGCTGCTTACCGACAGGCCATCGACTCCGGCCATGAGCACTGGTCCCAGCTCGCCCGGATCGACCTGGCGCTCATGCTGGCGGGGACGGCCGACCCGGACGACCCGGACAACGTGGCCGCGTTCACCGGGCTGCTCGCGCAGGCCGCGGCCTCCGGACACCCCGGACAGGGCCCACGTGCCGCGGAGTTGCTCGGCGAACTGCTCGCCCTGTTGGAACGGTACGAGGAGGCTGAGGCTGCTTACCGACAGGCCATCGACTCCGGCCATGAGCACTGGTCCCAGCTCGCCCGGATCCACCTGGCGCTCATGCTGTCGGACTTCGTCGACCCGGACCAGCCGCAAGGCTTCGCGGCCGTGGCGGAACTGCTCATCGAGGCCATGGACGCGCCTCATCCCGCGCTCGCCACCTGGGCCCAGTCCCTGCTCGGCCAGGTCCGGGTCGCCGAGGGCGACCGGTCGGAGGGACTCCGGCTGCTGAGATCCGCCGTGGTCGCCGATGTTCCACGGTCGTCCGACGCGGCCCGGCTCTTCCTGGCCACAGAGCTTCTGACCGACGGCGGGGACGCGGCCGAGGCAGAGGCCGCGGAACTCCTGGAGCAGGCCCTCCGCGGGGAGCCGTCAGATGTCACCGAAGCGGCGCGGGCGATCCTCGGCACACTGCGCCTTCGCCAGGGCGATCACGCGGCCGCGCGGCGACTCCTGGCCGACACTGCGGGATCCGACGCAGAGGAGGCCGTCGCCGAGAGTTACCTCGACCGTGGTGAGTACCTCCTTGAGGTCGGGGAGATCGAGATGGCCGCCGAACTCCTCAAAGCCGCCCTGGACATGGGCATCCCGGACAGCGCACCCAGGGCCGGTCTGCTGCTCGGCGTGACCAATCTGGCTCAGCGCAGACTGGAGGAAGCCCGGGACCGCCTCTCCCTAGCGGTGGCATCGGGCAACCCCGCCGTGGAGCCACAGGCACGGCGGTACCTAGGCAGCACACTGGCCCAGCTCGGCCGCCCCGAGGAGGCGGAAGAGACCCTGCTCCCCCTGGCCGTGGCCGAGGAGACCACGGAGCGCCCGCAGGCCCTGCTGCTGCTCGCCCGACTCGCGGTCGTCACCGGGCGGCACGCTGAGGCGTCCGACCGTTTCGAGCAGGTGCTGGCCGCCGCTGACCCGGAAGCGGAGGCCGTGGCGCGGACCGCGTACGCCCAACTGCTACGGGAAACCGGACGCTGGGACCGCCTCGCGGAGATTCTGTCAGCGCCTGCAGACGCCCGCCCCGTCCCAGAGGGCAATCCTGCACCGGATGCCCGACCCGCCCTGGAAGGCGACCCCGCAATCGCAGTCCGCTCCACACCGGAAAGCACCCCCGCGCCGGACCCCCACACCCCGCACCCCGCGGAACCCGTCCTGACCTCACTGGTGTTGGCCCTGCTCGGCGATGTCGCCTCGTCCGAACAGAAGTGGCAAGAGGCTCGCCACTGGTACCGCCGCGCCCTCGACGCCCCCGACAGGGACCAGGCACAGGACCGCGCTCGCGCGGCCCTCGGAACCCTCCCCGAATAGCGCGCGGACGTTGGCCACTTCCCCGAGGCGGCCCACTCGTCCCGCGTACCACCAGCTTTGGACAAGGGCCGCCTCGCGGGGTGCCAACTCCTTGTCACTCGAGCCGCTCCACGGCCATAACGCCCTCCGAAAGCGCTGAACCCACCGTAGCCCGGCCTGCTAAGAGGGTCCGGCTCCTCTGAACATGCATCCCGACCCAACAGGTCGCACACCCCTCCCGCCTGCCCAAGTACCTCGCGCACCCGAAAGGCTCGCGGAGCCCTGCGCGACGAACTGGACTTCGTCACCGACGTGAACCCCAGGGAAGCCGCAGCGCTGTCGCCCCCGCCTTCCTGAAGGCTGTCGAGGACCACGGCGCCGAACTGAGGCAACGGTTTCTGGCAACTGCCGTAGGCCGCGGCGGACCTGCGAGAGCAGGTGGCCGGCATCGAAGACCGCGCGGCGTTCGAGCAGTACCTTCGACTGCAGTTCGACGAGAGCATCGCGCTGCCGCTTGAGGACCTGCGGAAGGTCATGAGCGGCCTCAACCTCAAGACCTTCTACAGCGCGCTGAACTACAAGTTCGAACTGCCCGCTCTCGCCGCGGCGGCAAGCGGCTGTGCAGCCAATGTGCCGATCGCCGCAGGCAGCCTCGCGGTCGCCGCCGCGACCCTGCGCCAAGCCACGGCGGAGGCACGCGACGCTCAGCTCGGTGGCTCTCCAGTCAGCTACCTGCTCAGGGTGGAACGGAACTTGAAGCCGACCACACTGGTGCGGCGAGTCGTGCGAACGCTTGGCCGAGCTGCGGGCTCCGGAATCTAGCCGTGCTCAACCGCGGTTGCTGTGTTTGGGCAGCTCGCCCCGGAAGTCGCAGCCGGGGCATTCGTCCTCGCCCTGGATATGGCCCTCGTACCAGCCGTGGACGGCTGCGTGGAGGATCGCCTCCTCCACCGAGGCTTCGCCGCTGCGGACCGATGCGATGGCGTTGCCGACAATCAGCCGGAGCACGGCGCTGTCGGGTGAGGGGAACGGCGGGGACGGCATCGGCGAGTCTGTCGTCATGGCCGCAGCCTACGGGCGGGACCGACCGCCGGTCAGCCGGATGCGGTGCCGTCGTGCTGGGCGATGCCGTGCAGGTCGCTGCGGAACCCCCGGCCGACGGGCTGCCAGCCCTGGATGGTAACGGGCCTCCAGCGCGGCCGGTCCGGCACACTGGTGTCGTCGGGCTCCGGCAGGCTGCCACGGCTCTTGCGGCTGCGGGCTGCTCGGACGCTGATGCCCAGGTGGGCGGCGACCTCCGGATACCCCCAGAGTTGCTGGTCGTCGGCCATCGTGTCCTCCCTCGTTTGTCGGTGATGAGCGTACGCAATATCCGGATGGGCGGGCGTACGGCAAGGCCGCCCCTGCCGGTCGGCGCGGGGCGGCCTTCTGCGGTTGCGGTCAGACCTCGGCGAGGCGGTTGGAGAGGTCCAGGGCGACGGTGGCGACCGCGAGGGCGGCGCACAGGCCGGTCACCTCGTGGATGGTGGGGCGGACCAGGCGCGGCCAGTTGTCGGGGGCGGCGGGCCAGTAGGCGAGGAGGACCTCGGTGGTGGCCAGGCCGAGGTGAGCGGTGATGTCCCAGCCCGCGCGGGAGGCGGGCTCCCAGTGCAGGCGGATACGGCCGAGCGGGAGTCTGGGGGTGCCGGCCGGGAGCCAGGAGACGTCGAACGGTCCCTCCGGGAGGGCGGAGACGCGCTGGACCAGTGCGCCGCGCACTCCCGACGGCATGGGCCGCACGGCGAGGCCGTGCAGGGGGCGGGCGGCGAAAGGGTGGGGTCGCGGTGAGATTGGAGCCTCCTGGACGGGATCGGTACGGCGGGTCAGGCCCAGGCGAGGGCATCACGGACAGCTGTCGGGAGGTAGCCCTCCTGGCCGTCATCGGCGATGAACGCCATGCCGTCGCCCACGACGACGTCGGTGCCGAGGTAGTGCGCGAAGGGCCAGTCGGGGTTGACGGCCAGGCGGATCGGCAGGTCGGGGTCGAGGTTCTGAAGTTGGCGGAGCAGGTGGCCGACGGTCAGGTAGTGGGGCACGGGAACCTCCGAGAGCGGGATGGGCGGGTGAAGCGGTGTTGGTGGTCGAGCGTCAGCGGGCGTCGAGGCGGAGCAGGCCGCGCAGCACCTTCGCGCCGGTCGAGTCCGGCTTGGGGTGGCTGGCAAGGTGCCTCCTGCGGCACTCGTTGACGTAGCCCTTGCCGGGGCTCGTCATCTGCCAGTCGCCGCACGAGCAGATGGCCTGGGTATAGGCGCGGCCGGGGCAGTCGGGGTGGAGCGGCTTGCCGGAGCTGGTGTGCTTGTGCTCGGCCGGGCAGTCGGTGCCGTCGGCGTGGTGGTTGGTCAGCGGCGCGCGGTGGGTCAAGGGGAATCCTCTCGATCTGGTCGGGGCCGGTCGCCCCGGCACGCGAGCCGACCGGCGGCGAGGCGGTGCGTGCGGCGGTCCGGAGGGAGACCGGCTGCCGGGCGGTTCAGCGGCTGGGGTTGGCGATGAGCGCGGCGAGGAAACCGGCAACGGCCTCGGAGGGGGTGTAGGGGCCGAACTCCTGGACCCAGGGCTCGGCGTCGGCGGGGATGCCCCGGACCTGCCAGACGATGCCGCGCTTCCAGGCGGAGGTGTCCTCGGGGAGCCAGCCGACGTAGACGCGGGCGCCGAGCAGTTCGAGCACTGGGCCCGCGCAGTGGTCGCTGGAGAGCCAGGCGCGCTCCTCCACGGCGGGGCGGACGACAGCGGGCAGGAGGGTGCTGGAGGCGTTCACGAGTGGGTGATCCCTTCGTTGACCTGCGGTTTTCCCGACGCCCGTACGTTGACATGCAGTGTGCCGAAGTACGTAGTCGTTTCCGGGAAGGTTCTGTCTGCCGTGGGCGAACTGGCCGCCGAGGGTGAGAGACCGGCGGGCGGGGGAATGGATTGGCGCGGCCAGTTGTCGTAACTGGGCTGCGGTGCAAGGCCGTACGAAGCCGAAGGGGGAAGGCGTGGCCGAGTCGAGCAGGCACTGGAACGGTGCCGGGCTGGAGCGCAAGATCCGCAGCGCCGGGCGGCCGTGGACGGTCGGCGACATTGCGATGGTGGCCGACGGCCAGTGGGCCGTGGACACCCAGGCCGGGAGGCAGCGTGACGGGGAAGCCGTGGTGGAGCACCGGATCGCGGACGGGCGGCGCGTCGAGCTGACGGTGCAGGAGTTGGCCCGCGCGATGGGCTCCCGGTTCGGGGACGCCCACCGCGACGAAGACGCGGACTGACCGGTTACCGCCGGGGCCCGGTCGCGGCCACCGTCGGGCCGACAGCGGCCGACGGGGCGGGCTGGTCCGGTGGTTGGCCCAAGGCGCGCGGTGCGTGCGCGGAGCGGGCGACAGCGGCCTGGGCCAGGCGGAGCGACGGTGCCCGGTCCGCGGCCACGGCGGCTTCGCGGGCCTCGATAACGTGGCTGATCGCCTGCAGGGCCGTGCGGCTCTCGGCCTGCGCGACCCGCAGGTTCGCCGCCGAGCTCGTGATTCGCTCCAGGTCGTAGAAGGCCGGCACATGGCCAGGCCGGGTGAGGGCGTACAAGCGTTCCTGGTGGACGGCGACCGCGTTGTTCGAGACGACGAGGCTCGATCGGATATGCATCGCCGAGCGCAAGAGCAGGTCCTCGACGGGGCGGCGGACCGCGAGGGTTTCCAGCGCGTCGATGGGATGGCCCCAGGCTTTCTCGATCATCACGTCGGCCTGGTTTAGGGCAGTGGCGTCGGACACGGGTGGCTCCGGAGGGTGAGAAGGGGAACGGTGGTCAGCGGCTGTGCCCCGGGCGCGGGACCTGCGGAGCCGACGACGGGCGCGGTGCCGGGATGAACGGCCGTGCGCCGGCATGCGAAGGCACCACGGTGGAACGCGAGTTGGCAACCTGGGCACGGCGGACATCCAGAGGAGTCGGCACCGGGGGCTTGACCGGGGTCGCCGTTGCCTGCGGCGGAAGGCGGCGCAAGTCGCCGCCGTAGCGGATGACCGGTGCCGGATCAGTGAGCGCGGTGTTCATCGCGACCACCAGGCCCTCCGGGGTGAAGGATGAGGCGGTGGCGTACCACTGGTTTCCAGGCGGTCCGGCCAACATGAGCCAGCGCTCTTGATGGCCCGTCATCTCGGCGGCGTGGCCGAGGCGGTTGCGGCGCAGGTGGACCTCGGCCAGGCCGTCCGGAGACTGGAAGGAGACGTCGGCCGCGCCGTAGCGGTGGCTCCAGCCTGCTGCCGCAAGCGGTGTGCCGACGTCGAGTGCCGCCAAGTCGGGGTGTGTCAATTTAACGGCTCTGTCCCGTAATCGGTGGTAACGAAGGGTGACGGG
>NZ_JBUEGC010000067.1:0-28391 GCF_054963655.1 Streptomyces sp. HSS9-12
CGACTCACGCTGCGGGGTCAGGCTCGCCTGCTGCGAGGCAGCCTGGCTCGACTCCTGCTGCGCATTGAAGCTCGGCAGCTGCGAAGCCTGGGCCGACTGCTGTGCCGTCACGTCCGACTGCTGCTGCCCCGTCAGGCTTAGCTCCTGCCGAGCCGTCAGGTCCGAGGCTTCCTGCCGCACGTTGAAGCTAGGCAGCTGTGCAGCCTGGTTCGGCTGCTGCTGCGTCGTGAAGATGGGCAGTTGCGGAGCCTGTACGGACTGCTGCGCGGCCAGATTCGCCTGCTGCGAAGCAGCCTGGCTCGCCTGCTGCTGCGCCGCCAGATTCGCCTGCTGCTGCGCCGCCAGGCTTGCCTGCTGCTGCGCCGCCAGGTTCGACTGCTGCTGCGCGGTCAGGCTCGACTGCTGCTGCGCCGCCAGGTTCGACTGCTGCTGCGCGGTCAGGCTCGACTGCTGCTGCGCCGCCAGGTTCGACTGCTGCTGCGCGGTCAGGCTGGACTGCTGCGAAGCAGCCTGGCTCGCCTGCTGCTGGGCAGTCATGCTCGGCAGCTGTACGGCCTGGCTGGCCTGCGGCTGCGCCGCCAGGTCCGCCTGCTGCTGGGCAGTCATGCTCGGCAGCTGCACGGCCTGGCTCGACTGCTGCTGCGCCGCCAGGTCCGCCTGCTGCTGCGCGGCCAGGCTCGCCTGCTGCTGGGCAGTCATGCTCGACTGCTGCTGCGCCGCCACCGCGGACTCCGCCGTCACGTCTGTGCAGGACTTCTGGTCCTCAAGGCGGACGCATACGTTGGTTCCCTCGGAGAGGCCATCGGGAAGCTTCAGCTTGACGGCTTGCTGGAAGCCGGCGATGAAGAGGGACGGAGCCTGAGCCACAGTCACGCCGTCGACTTGGGGGCTGACGAGCGCGAACCCGGTCGAGTTGCAGATCACGGCCGCAGCGACGGTCGTGTTGCTGAACATGTCATTGGTGGCCGTCGCATTGCTCAGCGTGCAGTTGAGCCCGGCGTCGCTCGGCGTGTCGGCTGCCTGCGCCGCAGCGCAGGGTAGTGCGACGGCGAGCGGCGCCGCGCTGAGAAGCGCGACAGCAATCGATCGCCTCAGGCGACTTGACATGAAACCTCCTGGAGGTAGGACGAAACGAACCGAGCGCGCCACGACACGTGAGGCGCTCGAGGCGAGGGGCACGACGCACCAAAAAGTACGTTATGAGGGCATTCGGAATCGGTATGAACACGACCACTGCGGGCCCGTAATTCACGCCGGGGCGCGCCAGACCCCGAAACGGACGCGCCGTGCGCCGCGCTTGTCCGGTCAGCACGTGTGGTGTCCCCCTCTGCCACTGGGCAGTTGGCCGAGTGGCCGTCATGAGCACCGCAAAAATCAGGAGGCGCACCGCCGTTCACCCAGACAGGCCACCCCCTCGCGAGATGAGCCCCTTTCGGCAGACAACGCACCGCCAACTGCCGAGAAGGCGGGAGGAGCGATGCCGCGAGACGCTTCGCCGGGCGGTCGGCAGCCATGGGGCAAGATGGGCGGCATGAGCATCGTGAAGATCAACCTGCTGACCGTCCCAGCCGAGCAGCGCGAGGTGCTGGAGAAGCGCTTCGCGGCACGGGCCGGCGTCGTAGAGAGCTCCGACGGCTTCGAGTGGTTTGAGTTGCTGCGGCCAATCGAGGGAACTGACAAGTACCTCGTTTACACACGCTGGCGCAGCGAAGAGGACTTCCAGGCGTGGATGGAGGGCCCCATGAAGGCGGCTCACCAAGGCGGCGGCGAGGGCGCGCCTAAGCAGAAGCCCGCCGCGTCCGACTCAACGCTATGGTCCTTCGAGGTAGTGCAGCAGGCAGCCCCGAAGGGCTGAGCCGTCACCGTTCAGTAGTGGTCCGGCCGGTGGGGTCCGGGAAGCACCTTCAAGTCGCCGTTTCGCGGTGTCTCGGCGTCGGAGCCGGACATCTCGGCGTTGAGCTCCCGCACCAGCTCGATGAGATCCGTGGGCCGGTCCGGCCCCCACCAGTCGCCCAGCAGCTCCGCCAGGGACTCCTCCCGCGCCGCCGCCAGCTTCTCCGCGACCTCCCGCCCCTTGTCGGTGAGGACCAGCGGCAGCCCCTCCCGTACGGCCAGACCCCGCTCCTCTATCTGCCGGGCCGCCGCCGTGATGACCGACAGCGGTATGGTGCTGCGCTCGGCGAGCAGCGCCGGTTCCACGGAGCCGTGGCGGTGGATGCGCAGCAGCAGCCAGCTGGCGGCGGGTTTGAGGTCGTACCCCGCGCGCTCCGTGATCTCCCGGTAGATCTCGCGGCGGCCCTCGCGGCTGCCGAGGATGGACAGGGCCCGGCACACCTCGTCGTGCGAGGAACGCTCGACGGGGTTGGTGGCCAGCGTCTCGGTCATGTCGGGCGTGGTGACGGAGCCACGCAGCGGCTGCTCCCGAAGGAACCAGGCGAGGACGAAGGCGACGATGGTGAGCGGCGCCGCATAGAGGAAGACGTCGGTGATCGAGGCCGCATACGCGTCCAGAGCTCTGGGCTTCAGAGCAGCCGGCAGCGCGCCGATGGTGCGCGGGTCGGACTTCAGGGCGTCCACGCTCAGGCCGGGCGGCAACTTCTGTCCGGCCAGCTGGGCGGCGAGGTTGTCGCCGAGCTGCCCGGCGAAGATGGTGCCGAAGATGGCGACGCCGAAGGACGCCCCGATGGAGCGGAAGAACGTCGCCCCGGAGGTGGCGACGCCCAGGTCCTCGTAACGCACGGCGTTCTGCACGATGATCACCAGCACCTGCATGACCAGGCCGAGCCCGAAGCCGAAGACGGCGAAGTAGACGCTTGTCTCCGTGGTGCTGGTGGACGCCCGCAGGTGGTGCAGAAGGAGCAGGCCGACGACGGTGACGCCGGTGCCGGCGATCGGGAAGACCTTCCAGCGCCCCGTACGGCTGACGAGCTGACCGGAGAGGGTCGAGGAGACCAGCATGCCCGCGACCAGCGGCAGCATGTGCACTCCGGACATGGTCGGCGAGACGCCCTGGACGACCTGGAGGAAGGTCGGCAGGTACGTCAAGGCGCCGAACATCGCGAAGCCGACGATGAAGCCGATGACCGAGCAGAGGGCGAACGTCTGGCTCCGGAACAGTTTCAGCGGCAGGACGGGCTCGGCGGCTCGGCGCTCGACGGCCACGAATGCGACGAGCAGCACGGCGGCCAGAACGCCGAGGCCGATGCTCTGCCACGAGCCCCAGCCCCAGGTCGTACCGCCGAGCGAGGTCATCAGCACCAGGCAGGTCGCGACGGATGCGATCAGGACGGTGCCGAGGTAGTCGATGGTGTGCCGGGTCGCGCGGACCGGGATGTGCAGAACCGCGGCGATGACGGCCAGGGCGACCAGGCCGATGGGCAGATTGATGTAGAAGACCCAGCGCCAGGTGAGGTGTTCGGTGAACAGGCCGCCGAGCAGTGGGCCGAGTACGGCGCTGCCGCCGAACACCGCACCGAACAGGCCCTGGTAGCGGCCGCGTTCGCGCGGCGGAACGATGTCGCCGACCATACTTATGCTCAGCACGATCAGTCCGCCGCCGCCCAGGCCCTGGAGCGCGCGGAAGCCGATGAGCTGGGGCATGCTCTGGGCGATGCCGCACAGCGCGGAGCCGATCAGGAAGATGGCGATCGCGGCCTGGAAGAGCTTCTTGCGGCCGTACTGGTCACCGAGCTTGCCCCACAGGGGTGTCGCCGCGGTCGAGGCGAGCAGGTAGGCAGTGACCACCCAGGACAGGTGATCCAGGCCGCCGAGCTCGCTGGCGATCGTGGGGAGGGCGGTGGCGACGATGGTCTGGTCGAGGGCGGCCAGCAGCAGGCCCAGCAGCAGGGCGCCGATCGCGATGAAATCGGTGCGCCTCGAACGGCCCTCGACGGGAGCGGGGATCGCGGTGCCGGCTCCCGGTGCGCCTGCGTCCTGCGCGTCCTGAGCCATGGACAACTCCTCGGGTCCGGCAGCTGTACATACACCATCCTGGGCGGTTTGGCGCGGTATGGCCTCTCGGCGGGTTCGAAGGTGCCGGGAATGTCGAGACGTCGGGGCGGCAGAGCCGTACCTGGAGGCGTGCATAATCGCTGCCAATCGAGGAGGGGAGCCACAGTGACGGCACAGCGCTGCCCGGAGTGCGGCAAGGGTGGGGACGCGGACGGCAGACCAGGTTGCGCATGCGCAGCGGTCGCCGGGCCGGAGCATTTCGATCCGGTGCGGATGCGCCCGTATATCGCGATACCCGAGGATGTGGTCGCGGGGAGCGCGTCGTGGTGGACGGCCGAGCCGCTCTCACCGGAACCGATCCCGGAACCGATCCCGGCGGAACCGATCCCGTCCCAGCCGACCCCAGCCTCGTCGGCCGTACCAGATGAGTCCTCGTCTCAGACGGCTCCACTGCCGCCGATCCCGGCCCAGCCAGGTGCGCCCACGCCTCACCCGGCTACGCCGGCGGCGTCCCCGCTCCAGCCTGACCCGCCAGGGTCACCCCCAAAGCGGGCTCAGCACCGCGGGGTGTATCCGCACCCCGGGCCGCTTCCCGCGCTGGCCTCGGAATCGCACGCCGCCGTGGAGCGGCGGGACGAGGACGAGACCGTCGTGGCGGCGCCGCTCCCGGGCTCGCACGGCGAGCCGCCCGTACGGGAGCGGCGGCGACGTCCCGTGGCCGCAATCGCGGGTGCGGCCGTGGCGGTGGTCGCGCTCGGTGCGGGACTGCTGGGTCTGGGGCTGCTTGGCGACGAGGAGAAGAACGACAGCGCGCTGCCGAAGGTACGGATGAGCACCCCGATAGCCGTGCTGCCGACGGGGGGCGGGACGGCCGGTCCCTCGCCCTCCACGCGGGCGGCGACCACGCAGCCAGGCGAGAGCGCATCGGCGACCGCGAGCCGATCCGCAGCGGCGAAAGCAGCCCCCAGGGAATCCAGCGGGCCGACTGCCCCGACGACCGCAGCGGTCACTGGGTCCGTCACCGTTCAGGACGGCGGCAAGTTCGGTCCGGTGCTGCATGAGGGCATGAGCGGTGCCGAGGTCACCGAGCTGCAGCAGCGCCTGGCGCAGACCGGCTTGTACGGTGGCCCCGCGGACGGCCAGTACGACGCCGAGGTCCGGGACGCGGTGACGTCCTACCAGTACGCGCACGGCATTCGCGGAGACCGCGCCGGCGTCTACGGCAAGCACACCCGCCGCGACCTGGAGTACCGCACAGACGAGCCCTGAGGCGGCTCTGCGGCACCCTGCGCCGCTCAGGCACCGGTGCTATGGGCCCCCTGGCGTGACACGGGGAGGCTTTGTATGGTGAATGAACAAAGTGGCACCGCCCGCTTTCCCTGACCAGCGGGCGGGGCCGCTTGCCCCCTGAATGCCCCATGAATGCCCTCATCCGCGCCTGGAGTCTCAGCCATGACGGCCACCGCCACGCTCACCGCCAGCGCTCTGCTGCTCGACATGGACGGCACGCTCGTGAACTCCGACGCCGCCGTCGAGCGCTGGTGGCGGCTGTGGGCCGACGAGCACGGGTTCGACGCGGACGAGGTCATGCGGGTCGCGCACGGCCGACAGGGGCACGCCACCATGGCACTGCTCCTCCCCGACCGCCCGATGGAGCTGAACCACGCGGACAACCGGCGCATGCTCGAGCGCGAGGCCTCCGACACCGAGGGCGTCGTACCGGTGCCGGGCGCACCGGCGTTCATGGCGGCACTCGCCGGGCTGCCGCACGCCATCGTCACCTCCGCCAACGAGCCGCTCATGCGAGCCCGTATGGGCGCCGCCGGGCTGCCGTTGCCGCAGCTGCTGATCACGGCCGAGTGCGTGGGTGCGAGCAAGCCGGACCCCGAGGGCTTTCTGAAGGGCGCGGCCGAACTGGGCTTCCCCCCGGAGCAGTGCGTCGTCTTCGAGGACTCGCAGGCCGGGATCGCCGCCGCTCGCGCGGCCGGGATGCGCGTCGTGGGCGTCGGTCCGCGGGCCGCCGCGCACAGCCCGACGGTGCATGTGCGCGACCTGGAGCAGGTACAAGTCGAGGCCGCCGACGGCAGCCTCACCCTCCACTTCACAGCTGGCTGAGGAGCGGCTGCCCCACCGGGAGCCCACTGGCCGGCAGAAATGTGAGGGGCCGCGCCCCGCAGCCCCAACGGTTACGGCACAACCGCCTCGAACAAGCTGAACCCACCCAGCGCCAGCATCAGCAGCGCCGCCGCCCTGGTGACCAGCCGCAGCGGTACGTACTTCATCAGCGTGCGGCCGCCCAGGACGCCGATGCCGGCCACGGCCCACAGCGCCAGCACCGCACCCAGACCCACCGAGAGCGGGTCGCCGAAGCGGGCGGCGAGGTTCGCCGTCATGATCTGCGTGAGATCGCCGAACTCGGCGACCAGGATCAGCATGAATCCCGCGCCCGACACCTTCCAGAAGCTCTGGTCGGCGGGCTTGCGGACCTCTTCCTCGCCGTCGTCCTCCTTCAGCATGAGCATGGCCGCGCCCGCGAGGAACAGCACGCCGACCAAGGCCTGCACCAGACGGTGCGGCAACAGGGTGAGCACGCTGCCCGCCGCGACCGCGAGCGTGACATGCACGGCGAAGGCGGCCGCGACGCCGGCGAAGACATACGAGGCGCGGTAACGGGTGCCGAGCATGAGCCCGGCCAGCGCGGTCTTGTCGGGCAGCTCGGCCAGGAAGACAACACCGAAGACGAGCGCGGTGACGCTGAGGGTGATCACTGCTGCGGGTTCCTCAATCGGTCGGGGCCACCGAACCGAGAGACCAAGCGGATCAGGGGTCGCTTCGGCACGGCAGCGTCTGGACACTGCGGCCGAAGGTCTCGCTGGCAGACGGCCATCGGTCTGCCTCCGGGCGCCGGCTCACCCGTAACCGGGTGGGCAGTATGTCGACGGTCCGGCGAAGAGCTACTCCCCTTCTGCTCACCCCAGGGTACGGGATGCTCAGCCGTCGCCCTCGCGGTGCAGCAGGCCGCGGGCGACCAGCTCCAGCACCAGCGCCACCGCCACCGCCTGCACCGCCATGAGCGCGACCAGCACAAACAGCTGCACCGCCCCCGCGAGGACGGGCGATGCCCCGCCGAGGAGCATGCCGACGAACGCTCCCGGCAGTGTGACCAGCCCGACGGTCCTGGTCTGGTCCAGCCCCGGGAGGAGGGCGTCGGAGGCGGCCGGCCGGGCGATCTCCAAGCGGGCGTCGCGGTCGAGCAGCCCCAGTGCCATGCCCGCCTCGACCTCACCGTGCCGGGCGCGCAGCTCGTCGAGGGAGCGTCGGCCGCCGAGCACGGTCGCGGTGAGCGCGCCGCCGATGAGGATCCCGGTGATCGGGATGATCGCGACGCCCTTGAGCGGCACGAGCCCGGTCAGCAGCAGCACGGCGACCACCGGCAGCACTCCGGCGCCGATGGGGACCGTCGCCCACCACCAGGTGCGGTTGCGGGTGATCCGGCGCCCGGCGGTGCGTACGGCGACGGCGTACATCAGGGCCAGGAAGGCGAGCAGGAGGGGCACCGCGCGTACGACCCAGCCGATGAGGTATGAGACGGCGGCCAGCTGGGCGGCGGCGCGCAGCCCGGCGATGACGATGCCGCGGGTGTAGCCGCGGCCGTCGCGGTCGGTGAGGTGGGCCAGGGCGGCGACCCCGGCCGCCGTGACGAGAAGCGCGAGCAGGACGGCGCCGAGCGTGGGGTTGACCGGCAGCAGGGTGTCGGCCGCGAGCTGCGGAGGGGCGGAGGACGAGGCGGCAGCTGGCACCCGGTCACCCTATGGTCGGCGCCCTCGCCGCGGTGGCTCCGCGAGAGTCGGTACGGATACCGGCGCATGGCGGCGCATGTGCATGGCGGTGTGTCAGGTCCCTTGTGTGTCAGAACTCTTGAGGTGACGTGCCCATGTCGTCACCCTGTTACCTGGCGCCCACCCCACAGCAACCTGGCGCCGCGACGATGACCAGGCTCCAGCCGGTTATCCACCCCCACATACACACCCAGAGGGAGTTCGTATGTTCCGTACGTGCAACACCTCTCCCCGGCCCCGCGTCTACGCGCGTCAAATAGGCGTGCTCGCCGGGCTCTTCGCCCTCATCGGAACCATGCTGCTGGGCGCGCCGACCGCGCAGGCAGCCCCGCCCACCCCGCCGAGCGCCAGCACGGCCCGTACGTACCTCGCCGCCCTCACGGTCAAGGCGGAGGGGTCCCTCACCGGCTACAGCCGTGACCTGTTCCCCCACTGGATCACCCAGTACGGCACCTGCAACACCCGCGAGGTCGTCCTCAAGCGCGACGGCACCAACGTCGTCCAGGACTCCAGCTGTGCGGCTGTCAGCGGCAGTTGGTACTCGCCGTACGACGGCGCCACCTGGACCGCGGCCGCCGACGTCGACATCGACCACGTCGTCCCGCTCGCCGAGGCATGGCGGTCCGGCGCCAACAGCTGGACGACCGCCAGCCGGCAGAACTTCGCCAACGACCTGACCCGCTCCCAGCTGATCGCCGTCACCGACAACGTGAACCAGTCCAAGGGTGACCAGGATCCGTCCGAGTGGATGCCGCCGCGCTCCTCGTACCACTGCATGTACGTGCGGATGTGGGTCTGGGTGAAGTACTACTACAACCTGTCCGTCGACTCCGCCGAGAAGACCGCGCTGAGCAACACCCTCTCCGGCTGCTGAGCACCGGAACCGTTGCGCCACCTCCGTCGTTCCGTACGCTACGGGGCGACGGAGGAAGGCGGTCTGGGCAATGACCGAACTGGTCCTGGGACCGCTGCTGCGGTTCGTGGACGGCGACAGCGCGACCGTATGGGTCGAGGCGGACCGGCCCTGCGAGGCCGAGGTCCGGTGCGAGGACGGCGCCGGCGGCGCCGCGCGCACCTGGAGCGTCGCCGGTCACCACTACGCGCTCGTCACGGTCGAGGGGCTGCGCCCCGGCGTCGCGACCCCGTACCGCGTACTGCTCGACGGCCGCGAGGTCTGGCCGCTGCCGGACGGCGGCCGCCCGCCCAGCACCATCCGCACCCTGACCGGCGGTGACGATGTGCTGCGGGTCGCCTTCGGCTCGTGCCGCTGGGCTGCCGCCCCCTCCACCGCCTCGCACGACCCCGTCGGCCCCGATGCCCTGGACACGCTCGCCGCGCGCCTGGCAGCCGATCCGGACAGCCCCCGCCCCGATCTGCTCCTGCTGCTGGGCGATCAGGTGTACGCCGACGAAACCTCGGCCGCGACCAAGGAGTGGCTCGCCGGCCGTCGGGACGTGGCCGAGCCGCCCGGCAGCCAGGTCGCGGACTACGAGGAATACACCCATCTGTACTACGAGTCCTGGCTCGCCCCGGATGTGCGCTGGCTGCTGTCCACCATCCCCAGCTGCATGATCTTCGACGACCACGATCTGGTCGACGACTGGAACACCAGCGAGGCCTGGCAGCGGCAGATGCGGGCCACGCCGTGGTGGCAGGAGCGCGTGCTCGGCGGGCTGATGTCGTACTGGGTCTACCAGCACCTGGGCAACCTCTCCCCCACCGAGCTGGCCGCCGACCCGCTGTTCGCCAAGGTGCGGGCCGCCGGGGACGGTACGGAGCTGCTGCGGGAGTTCGCGGCCCTCGCCGACGCCGACCCGGAGCATGTGCGCTGGAGCTACCGGCGCGACATCGGCCGGGTGCGGCTGGTGATGGTCGACACCCGCGCGGCCCGGGTGCTGGCGGAGCAGCGGCGCTCGATGCTGCACGAGGGCCAGTGGGCGTGGCTGCGGGAGCAGATGCTGGACCGGCCCGGGGCGTTCGACCACCTGCTCATCGGCAGCTCGCTGCCGTGGCTGCTGCCGCCCGCCATCCATGACGTGGAGCGGTGGAACGCTGCGCTGTGCGCGGGGGCGCGCGGCCCGCGCTGGGCGCGGCTCGGAGAGCGCCTGCGCCAGCTGGCCGATCTGGAGCACTGGGCGGCCTTCCCGGCCTCCTTCGACCGGCTGGGCGACCTGATCGCCCGGGCGGCGCGGGGGCCGGACGGCCCGGCCTCGGTCTGTGTGCTGTCCGGCGATGTGCACCACTGCTACGTCGCCGAGCCGAAGTTGCCGCCGCCGTCCGCCGCAGAGCCGGCCGTCCGGTCGCAGGCGCGGGTGCTGCAGCTGACCTGCTCGCCCGTACACAACAGCGTCCCCGCGTCGATCAAGCTCGGCTTCTGGTTCGGGTGGAGCCGGGCGGGCCGGTGGGTGGGGCGGGCGCTGGCCCGGCACGGCCGGGTGGGACGGCCCGCGATCAGCTGGCGCCGGCGCGGCGGGCCATGGTTCGGCAATCAGCTGATGACGCTGACGCTGCGCGGGCGCGGGGCGAGTCTGCGGCTGGACCGGGCCCGCCGGGACCCGGACGGGCGGGCGCGGCTGGAGTGCGTCCTCGACACCGGACTCGACGATCTGCCGGCGTGTCGCCAACCGGGCTGATCCGGACCAACCTTCGCGAATTCCGGCGCGGTGAAGGCGGATCGTCCGATTCGTTGTCCGGCTGGTTTCGAGGGGGGCGGCATGATGGGGCGCCACCCTGGCCCCGATGCCGGGTCGCTGCCCCGGCGCACCCCCCGACCAGCCGGTGCGCGTCGGGGCGTCAACTCCGTGACGCTGTCGGACGGACGCCGTCGCCGGGGCAGCTGTGCGGGCTGCTGTTTCATGTTCTTCACCTGCCACGGCGCCGCCTCGCTCTTCGGCGTGCTCGGCGGCTTGATGGGCACCGGGAAGGCCGTCCCCACGGGTGACTGGCCCATCTGGTACGCCGCCGTCATAGAGCTCGTCGGCGGCACCCTGGTGATCCTCGGCCTCGGCACCCGGTTCGCCGCGCTGATCAACTCGGGCGCGATGGCGTACGCCTACTTCTCGGCCCACCAGGGCGAGGGGCTGTGGCCGCTGGAGAACGGCGGTGAGGCCTCGGCCATGTACTCCTGGGCGTTCCTGCTGCTCGTCTTCATCGGTCCGGGTGCCTGGGCCCTGGACGGGCTGTTCGGCGGCCGGCGCACGGCGCAGCCGGCCGGGGCGCAGCCGGAGAGCGAGCGCAGCACCGCCTGACGGCCCGCCGCCGGTCTCCCGCCCACCCGCGCCTGAGACGGAGCGGGTGCGCGCGCCCAAGGCGTGGGCCGCCGCATCCGGTGAGCGCGATGCGTAGAACACCGGCCCCCTGCCGATCTGTCCCCTTCGCTCCGGCGTACCCTGTGTGGCTGTACCTGCCGCCCCTGCCGCTGCCAGCGACGCCCCGCGGCGTGACCGGACCGGGAGAGACGTTGCTGGGCAGTCTGGAGTCGCTGACCGACACCCCGTGGATCTACGTGATCGTGTGTCTCTCCGTGCTCCTGGACGTCTTCTTTCCCGTGCTGCCCAGCGGGGTGCTGGTGATCGCCGCCGCCACCGCCGCGGCCGGGACGCGCACCGCGGCGGACGCCGTCGGAGCGACGGCCGGTCACCCGGATGCTCCGCACATCCTCGCGCTGCTGCTGTGCGCCGCCACGGCCTCGTGCCTCGGCGACCTGGCCGCGTACCGGCTGGCCTGGCGCGGCGGCGACCGGATCGTCCGCGCCATCGCCCGCTCCCGGCGGCTGAGGACCGCTCAGGAGCGGCTTGGCGCCGCCTTGCTGAAGGGCGGCGGCATGCTCGTCCTCATCGCGCGCTTCGCGCCCGCGGGGCGCTCGGTGGTCAGCCTCGGCGCCGGGGCCATGCACCGCCGGGCCGCCGAATTCCTGCCCTGGTCGGCGCTGGCGGGGCTGACCTGGGCCGGATACAGCGTCAGCCTGGGCTATTTCGGCGGGCAGTGGCTCGGTGCGACGTGGCTGGGCACGGCGGTGTCGGTGCTCGCGCTGTTCGCGGCCGGCGCGGTCGCGGCGTACGCACTCCGGCGTCCGCCGGCGGCCGGGCCCGAGCCTGTGGGCTGAGCCCCGGACCCCCTGGTGATGGGTACGGCAGAGGTGCCGTACGGAACCAGGCATCGGAACGCGCGCGCCGGGAAACCCGGAGAAGCCGGACATCCGGACTCGGGGAGCGAGCAAGGAGACGGCCATGACGACCAGAACACCCCCCGCCACGGCGACATCCAAGACCGCGGGAATCCAGGCCCGCCCCGGCATCACCACGGTGCGCTCCGGCGGCACGGGCCCGCAGGAACCGGCCGCCACGCGCGGCAGGACCTCCATCGCCGACACCGTGGTCGCGAAGATCGCCGGGATGGCCGCCCGTGAGGTCGAGGGGGTGCACACGATGGGTACGGGCCTGGCCCGCACCCTGGGCGCGGTGCGCGAGCGGGTCCCCGGCGGGCGACGGCCGGACGTGGCCCGGGGCGTGTCGGTGGAGGTCGGTGAGCGCCAGGCCGCGGTGGATCTGGACCTCGTGGTGGACTACGGGGTGCCGATCATGGAGGTGGCTTCCGCTGTACGCGAGAACGTGATCGCGGCGGTGGAGCGGATGACGGGCCTGGAGGTCGTCGAGGTCAACATCGCCGTGGACGACGTCCGTCTGCCGGAGCAGGAAGAGCAAGAGGAAGAGGAGGCGCTGGGCCGCGGTCCACGCGTGCAGTGAAGGCGCGGCGCGCCAATGGCCGACGGAGGGCCCCGGGCCCTGCCCGCACGCAGCGGCCGCAGGCTGACCGCACGCGCCTGCGGAGCGTGTGCCTCTTCCCGCCCACCCGCCCCGCAAAGGGCCGGATGGGCGGGAAAATCCCCGGTACGAAGCGCCGGGATGAAGCACGTGGCGGGCCGCAGGCCTCAGGGCACTTCCCGCAGGTACAGGGCACCGCAGGTGTGGCACATGGGCTCCCGGGTCGTCCCCCATGCCTCCTCCGGCAAGGTGGCGGCCCGCGGATGGAGCTCACGCCCGCACATGGCCGTGGCACCGAAGGATCCGTTGATGCCACGGACCATGTGCCACACCTTGACCGGCCCGAGGCCGGCCCGCCGGCGAGCCCTTCTGCCGCCCTCCGCGCCCGCGGGCCGCGCCGCGTACTCCGCACGCAGCTCATGCATGGCATGCACGGCCGCCACCTCCGTCAAGCCGAACGGGGCTTGCGCGAGGCGGTCTTCTTCGCTGTCTTCTTCGCCGCGGTCTTCTTGGCCGTCGTCTTCTTCGCGGCGGCCGAGGTGCTCTTCTTCCCGCCGGTCTCCTTGGGCGTGGCTGCCGTCTTGCGCGCACCCGACGCGGCGGTCGCCTTCTTGGCTGCCGCCTTCTTGGCCGGGGCCTTCTTGGCGGTCGTCTTCCCCTTCGCGCGCTCAGCCGGCTCCAGCTGCTGGACCTCCGCCCCCTTGCCGCCGGAGGCAGCCCCCACCCTGCCCTCCTGAGCAGCGCGGACGCTGTTCTCCAGGGCCGCCATCAGATCGATGACCTGACCTCCGCCCTCCGGCCGCGCCCCCAGTTCGGCCGGCTCGATGCCTTGCAGTTTCGCGGCGACCAGTTCCTCGACGGCTTCCCGGTACTCGTCGCGCAGATCCTCCTCCTCGAGCTCCCCCAGCGTGTCCATGAGGGTGTAGGCGAGGTTGAGCTCCGCGTCCCGTAGGGTCACGTTGGCCTCGGGCGCCACCCCTACGGCGGGCCGGATCTCGTCGGGCCACAGCATGGTGTGCATCGCGAGCGCGTCCCCGATCACCCGGACCATGGCCAGCGTCTCGCGGCCGCGGAGCGCCACCTTGGCGATGGCGACCTTCTGGCTGCGGTTGAGCGCCTCGCGCAACAGCACATACGGCTTCGCGGCCGCCGGTCCGTCGGCGGCCAGGTAGTAGGAGCGGTCCAGCTGGAGCGGGTCAACGGTGTCACCGGGGACGAAGGCCAGGATCTCCACGGTCTTGGCGGTGGGCAGCGGCAGCGAGGCAAGGTCCTCGTCGGTCAGCGGTACGACGGTGCCGTCGGCCGTCTCGTACCCCTTGGTGATCTCCTCATTGGGGATTTCCTTGTCCTCGAGCTCGCACACCTTGCGGTACCGGATCCGGCCGCCGTCGGCGATATGCACCTGACGGAAAGAGATCGAGTGGTTCTCCGTCGCCCCATAAACCTTGATGGGAATGTTGACCAAGCCGAAGGAAATTGACCCTTTCCAAATAGAACGCATGATTTATCCCTTTCATGGGATTCTCATGGTATGTCGCAGATGACGGTGGTGGAGGGACGGCGCCTGCCGCTGAGCAACCTCGACAAGGTGCTCTATCCGAACGGGTTCACCAAGGCCGAGGTGCTGCACTACTACGCCACCATCGCCGACGCCATCCTCCCCCACCTCCGCGACCGCCCGCTCTCCTTCCTCCGTTATCCCGACGGCGTGGAGGGCGAGCGCTTCTTCGCCAAGAACGTGCCACCCGGTGCGCCCGATTGGGTGAAGACGGCGGTGGTGCCCCGCTCGGGCGCGGGCGAGACCGGCCGGCATGTGCTGGTCCAGGACGTGCCGTCGCTGATGTGGGCGGCAAACCTGGTCACCGAGTTCCACACCCCGCAGTGGAAGGCGCACGCCCCCGGCCAGGCCGACCGGCTTGTCTTCGACCTCGACCCCGGACCGCCGGCCACCATCGTCGAATGCTGCGCCGTCGCGCAGTGGCTGCGCGACCGGCTCCAGGACGACGGCTTCGATGTCCACGCCAAGACCAGCGGCTCCAAGGGCCTCCACTTGCTGGTCCCCATCGAGCCCTGCCCGTCGGAGCAGGTCACCACCTACGCCAGACGCCTCGCCGTCGAAGCGGAGCGCGCCGTCCCGGACCTCGTCGTGCACCAGATGAAACGGTCGCTGCGCCCGGGCAAGGTGTTCGTCGACTGGAGCCAGAACACCGCCGCCAAGACCACCGCGGCCCCGTACACCCTGCGGGCCATGCCTGAGCCGACCGTCTCCGCCCCCGTGACCTGGGACGAAATCGCCGCATGCGGCGGTCCGGACCAACTCTCCTTCCTCGCCGGTGACATCGCCGACCGCCTGCGGCAGCACGGCGAACTCCTCGAACCGCTCGTCACCGGCGCCACCGCCCAGCCGGTCCCCGGCACCCGCCGATGACCTCAGCCCGTACGCCCTCCGTCCCGCTCCGCCCGCCCGTCGCGGTGGCCCTCGCCCGCCCGGTGAGCAGGCTGGCGCGCGGCGCGCTCGCCTACGAGCCGAAGTTCGACGGCCACCGGCTGGTCATCTTCCGCACGGAGGACGGCGTGCTGCTGCAGGCCCGCTCCAAACGCCTGGTCACCGACGCCTTCCCCGACCTGGCCGCCGCGGCCGAAGCACTGCCGCTCGGCACGGTCGTGGACGGCGAGGTCGTCGTCTGGACCGGCGGGCGTACGGACTTCGCGGCCGTACAGAAGCGGGCGATGGCCCGGCGCTCCCGGGCCGCCGCACTGGCTCGCGAACTGCCCGCCTCCTACGCGGCATTCGATCTGCTCGCCACCGGCACCTCGGATCTGCGGCATCTGCCGTACGAGCAGCGGCGCGCCCAGCTGGTCGACCTGCTCCAGCCGCTGGGCCCGCCGCTGCAGCCGGTGCCGATGACCACCGATCCGGAGCTTGCGGAGACCTGGTACGAGAGCCTGCGGGAGATCGGCGTCGAGGGCCTGGTGATGAAGCGGCTGGATCTGCCGTACCGGGCAGGGCGCCGGGACTGGCAGAAGTTGCGCCATTCCGATACGCGCGAGGCGGTGGTCGTCGGCGTGACCGGTACCCCGGCCCGGCCGAAGGCGCTGGTGCTGGTCCTCCCGGGCGACGACGTAACCGTGGTCTCCGGACCGCTGGCGCCGGCGGTCCGCGCCCAGCTGGCCCGGGCACTGGCCGAGCTGCCGGCGGCCGGGGGCGACGCGACGGAGACCACCGCGGACGGCACCCCGTACACCCCGGTCCCGCCCGAACTGACCGTCGAGGTGGCGGAGTCGGCCACGCGGCACGCGGCCATCACCGTCATCCGCCTGCGGACGCCCATCTGAGGGCCCGCATTGGGCCGTTCGGCCGCACTCGGTGTGAGCCGCGCGAATGAATTACCGGCCGATGCTTTTGAGCGGCGGCGCCCAGAGATAGGTGAAGGACGGCCAATAGGCCATCCCCCTCTGTCTCTCAGGAGGCCGACATGGTGGGTAGACCCACCCGCATTGCCATGGCTTGCACGCTTGCCGCCGCGCCGTTGCTCAGCAGCATCGGCGTGGCCGAAGCCGTCGAGGTTCCTCGCGGTGACGTGCTTTTCGTATCCCCCGGCAAGGGCACACCGATCCAGGACGCGGTCAACCGTGCCCGTCCCGGCGACACCATCGTCGTACGCCCCGGCCACTACCGTGAGAACGTCCGCGTCACAAAGTCCCTGACCATCGTCGGTTCGGGGATGCACCAGAGCGGCACGGTCCTGACTCCCCCGAAGAAGGCCCGCAAGGACGCCTGCGCGGGCACGGCCGGCTTCTGCATCGCGAACCGTGCGCCGTCCGTGCGGGCCCGCGCCGTCAAGCCCATCAAGAATGTCACGGTGCAGGGCTTCCAGATCAGCGGCTTCCGCGGCAGCGGAGTGCTCGGCGTCGACACCAGGAACCTGGTGGTCGAGTGGGTGCGGGCGGTCAAGAACCGCCATTACGGCATCGCCTCCGTCGCCGGCAAGAAGACGCGGCTGGCCCACAACGTCGTCTCGGGCTCCAGGGAAGCCGGCATCTACATCGGCGACTCCCGCAAGGCGTCGGCACTGGTGGACGACAACATGTCGTCCGGCAACTCCTACGGCATCGCCCTGCGCGACTCAACGGTCGTCACCGCCAAGAGGAACACCGCGACCGGCAACTGCATCGGCATGCTCCTGCTCAACAGCGGCCGCGGGGCGGTGGCCGCCGGAGCGCTGAAGGTCCATCACAACACGGTGGAGCGCAACACAAGGGCGTGCCCGGGCGGCAAGAGGGCCCCGGCGGCCTCCGGTGTCGGGATCGCGCTGGCCGGTGTCCACGACGTGTACGTGCACCACAACGACGTCCGCCTCAACCAGCCCAGCGGGCCGTCGATCGCGTCGGGCGGCATCGCGCTGTTCAGCACCAAGGCGCTGGGCGGCGCCGTCCCGGTCAACAACCGCATCACCGACAACGTGGTTGCGGAGAACCGCCCGTACGACCTGTCCTGGGACCAGAGCAGCCGAGCCGCCGGCGGCAACGTCTTCAGCGGCAACACCACCGCTGCCACCGACGACTCCACCGACGACTCCACTGACGACGACTGAGCGCTGTACACATACGCCCCCGGGGCCGGACACATGTGCTCCGGCCCCGGGGCCTTACGTTGAGTACGCGGACGCGACCGCCCACTCGGTCTCAGACGGCATGCTGCAGCGGGGCGTCTTCGTTCGAGAGGCTCTGTTCGGCCCAGATGGTCTTGCCGGAGGCGGTGTAGCGCGTCCCCCACAGCTGGGTCAGCTGCGCGATGAGGAACAGCCCGCGCCCGCCCTCGTCGTCGGTTTCGGCACGGCGCAGGTGCGGCGAGGTGTGCCCGGTGTCCGAGACCTCGCAGATCAGCGTCCGGTCCCGGATGAGCCGCACCTGGATCGGGCCGTCGGCGTAGCGGATGGCGTTGGTGACCAGCTCGCTGACGACCAGTTCGGTGGTGAAGGCCAGCTCGTCCAGGCCCCACGCGCTCAGTTGCCGAACAGCCTCCTCCCGGGCGTGGGCGACGATGGCCGGGTCGGCGGGGAATTCCCACACGGTCACCTGATCCCTGCCGAGCGTGCGCGTACGGGCGAGGAGCAGCGCCGCATCGTCGTGCACGGGCCCGCTCGGCATCGACGCCACCGCCTGGTCGCACAGCTCGTCCAGAGGGGAGCTGGGCCGGGAGAGGATCTCGCGGAGCCGGGCCAGCCCGTGCTCCATGTCGCCGTCGGGGGCCTGGACCAGGCCGTTGGTGAACATGGCGATGAGGCTGCCCTCGGGGAGGGCGAACTCCGCGCTCTCGAAGGGCAGGCCGCCCAGCCCCAGGGGTGGCCCCGGCGGCAGGTCGGGGTGGCTGACGGCACCGGTGCGGGGGTCGACGACCGCGGGGAGCAGATGACCCGCACGCGCGAAGGTGCAGTGGCCGGAGACCGGGTCGTACACGGCGTACAGGCAGGTCACGCCCACGGCCTCGTCGTCCTCGGGTTCCTCTGGCGCTGGGCCCCCCTCGTCCTGGACGGCCGTCCGCTTCATGGCGCCCTGCCCGATCACGTCGTCCATGCGCGACAGCAGCTCGTCGGGGGCGAGGTCCAGCCGGGCCAGGGCGCGCACGGTCGTACGCAGCCGGCCCATGGTGGCCGCGGCGCGCAGACCGTGGCCGACCACGTCCCCGACGACGAGCCCTACCCGGGCTCCGGACAGCGGGATGAGGTCGAACCAGTCGCCGCCGACGCCGGCCTGGGTGTCGGCGGGCAGGTAGCGGTAGCCGACGTCGACGGCCGTCTGCTGCGGCAGGCTCCGCGGCAGCAGGCTGCGCTGCAGGGTCAGGGCCGCGGTGTGCTCACGGCTGTAGCGGCGGGCGTTGTCGATGCAGATGGCGGTGCGCGCGCCCAGTTCCTCCGCGAGCGAAACCTCGTCGGAGTCGAACGGATCGGGGTTCAGATCCCGTAGGAACGTGATCAGCCCCAGGGTCTCGCCCCCGGCGCGCAGCGGTACGGCCAGGCGCGAGTGGATACCGCCCGAGCCTGAGGTGGCATCCGGGCCCGCCGCGCCCGGCCCGTGCTCCAGGAGCGGGACGCCCGCGACCAGACTGCGGGCCTCGGGCGAGGTGTCGGGGTAGTCGACGGGGTCACCCGGCCCCGGGGGCGGCCCGATCACATCGGCCCCGGCGCTCTCCGGGACGGCGTGCCCGGCCACCCGCACCAGGCGCTGCCGGCCGGCCGCGTCCCCGGCCGGGGCGTCGGGCTCCTCGGCACCGACGGGCTCCAGCAGATCGATGACGGCGGCGTCGGCGAAGCGCGGAACAGCCACCGCGACAAGCTCCTGCGCCGTACGCGACTCGTCCAGGGCCGTGCCGATGCGCTTCCCGGCCTCCACCAGCAGGCCGCTGGGGCCGGTGATCCCGCCGGGCCGGCCGTGGTCAGGGCCTGCGTCGGCGCGCGGAAAGCGGCCGACGGCGCCACCGTCGGCCGCTTTTCCGCCCGTATGCGCGCACCATGGAGGTGTGAGCGTCACGCAGTTTTCGCAGCAGGTCGCTTCAGCAGCGTGGTCACCCGCCGGGGCCTGGCCTGAGGCCACACTGTCCCAGCTGGGCATCCGCCGGCCGCCCGGCCTGTTCCATGTGCTCTACTTCGGCGGCGGCTGGGTCGGTCCCACCGTGTGGCTGCTCATCATCGCCGCCGTGGTGATCGCTTCCGTGATCTCCAAGCGGCGCAAGCGCGACGGCAGATCCTGAGCTCAACTGCCGCCCGATATCGTCCGGCTGCGCTGCTCCAGGCCATGGGCGCCGTACGGGTAGTCCGCCGCACCCGGGTCGCTGACCTTGTCCAGCCGGGCCAGCTCCTCTCCTGACAGGTGGAGGCCGGCCGCGGCCAAGTTGTCCTCGAGCTGCTCCACGGTCCGCGCACCGAGAATCACCGAGCTCACGGCCGGGCGGTCGACCACCCAGGCCAGGGCGATCTGTGCCATCGGCACACCGCGTTCCTCGGCCACCGAACGCACCTCCTCCACGATGGCCCAGGTGCGCTCGACACCGCCGCGCCGGTCGTATGCCTCGGTGCCCCGCTCGGCGTTCTCACCCAGCCGGGTCGCCCCGACGGGCCGCTGGTCACGCCGGTACTTTCCGGTCAGCCATCCGCCGCCGAGCGGGCTCCACGGCAGCAGGCCCAGACCTTCGGAGACACACACCGGCATGATCTCCCACTCGATCTCCCGGGACACCAGGCTGTACTGCGGCTGCAGGGTCACCGGCCGGCTCAGCCCCCGCAAGTCGGCGACATCGACGGTCTTCTGGATCTGCCACCCGGTGAAGTTCGACAGCCCGACATAGTGGATCTTCCCCGCGCGTACGGCATCGTCGAGGAACCGCAGCGTCTCCTCGACCGGCGTCAGGGGATCCCAGGAGTGGACCTGGTAGAGATCGACCGCATCGACGCCGAGCCTGCGCAGCGAGGCGTCCAGCGCGCGGGCGAGGTGGCGCCGGGACAGGCCGACGTCGTTCGGGCCGTCACCCATGGGGAACCGGCCCTTGGTCGCGAGCACGACCTGGTCGCGTACCTCGGCCGGGCGGTCGGCGAGCCACCGCCCGACGATCTCCTCGGACGCACCCGCCGTGTAGACGTCGGCGGTGTCGACCAGGGTGCCGCCGGCCTCCACAAAGCGGTCGAGCTGGGTGTGCGCGGTCGGCTCATCGGTCTCGGCGCCGAACGTCATGGTGCCGAGCGCGAACGTCGACACACTGCAACCGCTCCGCCCCAGGGTGCGGTACTCCACAGCGGGTCCTCCTCAAGTGGCTTGTTTCTGCGCTGCTCAGTCGAACACGGCCGTCTCGCGGCCGGCGAGCCCTTTCCCGCCCGCCCCCGAAGAAGAGGCGGACGGGGAGGCAGCGCCGGGCGCGGTTACAGCGCGAGCCAGACCGCCGCGTCCGGAGCAAGGTATCCGTCGTCGAGCGGTCCGCTCACCAGCAGCACCTCCTGGTGCCGCGGCAGTCGGTACGCATCGGCGGACAGGTTGACGACGCAGGCGAAGCCGGGCTCGCGGGTGAACGCCAGCACGCCGGCGGGCGCGTCGAGCCAGGTCAGGGAGCCGTCGCCGAGAGCGGGGTGCTCGCGGCGGAGGTGCAGGGCCCGGCGGTAGAACTCGAGCATGGAGGTCTCGTCGGCGGTCTGCGCCTCGACGCTGTGGTCCTTCCAGTCGGCGGGCTGCGGCAGCCAGGGCTCGGCGGTGGTGCCCTCGGGGCTGAACCCGAAGGGCGCCGTCTGCCCGGACCAGGGGATCGGCACGCGGCACCCGTCACGTCCGCGCTCGGTGTGCCCGGAGCGCTCCCAGATGGGGTCCTGGAGCACGTCCTCGGGCAGGTCCTCGACTTCCGGCAGTCCGAGCTCCTCGCCCTGATAGATGTAGGCACCGCCGGGGAGGGAGAGCATGAGCAGGGCGGCCGCGCGGGCCCGTCGCGTACCGAGCTCGAGGTCGAAAGAGCCCTCGAGCCGGTACGGCTCATTGGCCACCCACCTCGTCGTCGCCGTGCGGCCGAAGCGGCTGACGTGGCGTACGACGTCGTGGTTGGAGAGCACCCAGGTGGCCGGTGCGTTCACCGCGCCCAGCATCTCGAGCGTGCTGTCGATGACCTGACGCAGCCGGCCGGCGTCCCAGCTGGCCATCAGGAAGTCGAAGTTGAACGCCGTGTGCAGGCCGTCCTGCCGTACGTAGGCGGCCAGCCGCTCGGGGCTGTCCGCCCAGGCCTCGGCGACAAACGCCCGGTCACCGGGGAACTCATCGGCCACCCGCCGCCAGGCGCGGTAGATCTCGTGCACCTCATCGCGGTCCCAGTGCGGATGATCCACCCGCTCCACGGGCGCCGGGGCGGCCGGGTCCGGGCGGGGCGGCAGGTCGGGCAGCTCGGGGTGCTTGACCAGACCGTGCGCCACATCGATACGGAACCCGTCGACCCCACGGCTGAACCAGAACCGCAGAATGGACTCGAACTCCGCCCGTACGTCCGGATGGTCCCAGTTGAGGTCCGGCTGCTCGGGAGCGAACAGGTGCAGATACCACTGCCCGTCGGGCAGCCGGGTCCACGCGGGGCCGCCGAAGCAGGACTGCCAGTCGTTGGGTGGCACGGCGCCGTCGGGACCGCGGCCGGGACGGAAGATATAGCGCTCCCGCTCCGGGCTGCCGGGCCCCGCTGCCAGGGCGGCGCGGAACCACGCGTGCTGGTCGGAGGTGTGGTTGGGGACGATGTCGGGGATGACGCGGATGCCGTGCCGATGGGCCTCGTCGATGAGCGCCTCGGCCTCGGCCACGGTGCCGAAGATCGGCTCGATGTCGCGGAAGTCCGCTACGTCATAACCGTGGTCGGCCATCGGCGACTTGTACCAGGGGTTGATCCATATCGCGTCGATCGCAAGGGACTTCAGATACGGCAGTCGGGACCGGATGCCGGCGATGTCACCGACCCCGTCGCCGTTCCCATCGGCGAAACTCCGGATGTAGACCTGATAAACGACGGCGCTGCGCCACCACGGTGCGGTACGGGACATGTGGTTGCCATACTCCTTGAAGGGGTTGCTACTGCGCCGGGAGGCTATTTCGCGGCGCCGGCGGTAAGTCCGGCGACAATGCGGCGCTGGAATACCAGCACCATGATCACCAGCGGGATCGTGACGAGGACGCCTGCTGCCATCTGGCTGCCGAAGGGCGTCTCGAACTGCGTGGCCCCGGTGAATTTCGAGATGGCGACCGACGCCGTCTGCATCTCGGGCTTGTTCGTCATCGACAGGGCGATGAGGAATTCGTTCCAGGCGGCGATGAAGGTGATGATGGCGGTGGTGAAGATACCGGGCGCGGCCAGCGGGATGATGATCCTGCGGAAGGCCTGACCGCGGGTGCAGCCGTCGACCATCGCGGCCTGCTCGAGTTCCGTCGGCATCTGCCGGAAGAACGCCGTGAGGTTCCACACCGCCAGCGGCAGAGTGAAGGACATGCTCGGGACGATCATCGCCTGGTAGGTGTTGATCCAGCCCATGTCCGTGAACATCTTCAGCAACGGGACCACGATCGACACCACGGGGAACATCGAGGTGGCGATGATCAGGGTCAGCACCAACCGCTTGAGCCGGAATTCCAGCCGCGCCATCGCGTAGGCCGTGAAGGTGGCCAGCACCAGGGCGAGAGCCGTGGTCGTACCGGACACGATCAGGCTGTTGACCAGCGCACGGCTGAATCCCTGCGACGGGTCGAACACCGCGAGGTAGTTCTCGAAGGAGACCGGCGAGGGCAGCGGCGCGGTGTCGAAGATGTCGGAGGTACGCCGCAGGCTGGAGACCAGCATCCAGTAGAACGGGGCGAGGCAGTAGGCGACGACAGCGGCAACGCCTCCGTACAGCAGCCAGTTCCGCCATTTCACCGAGATCGTCATGCCGTCACCTCCGCGCGGCGCCGAGGAAGAATGCGGCGGCGCTCGGTCCTGGTCCCGGGGCGGCCGCCGTCGCCGACGACATCGGCCCCGAGAAGGCGGACAAAGGCCAGCGCTATCAGGAAGACATAGATGAAGAGAATCACCGCATAGGCCGCCGCCGGGCCGAAGCGCACATTGGACGCCTGGTCCTGGGCGAGCATCGACAGCGTCTCCACCGATGTCTTCTGCGCGCCGATGAGGATGTAGGGGAGGTCGAACATCCGCAGCGCGTCGAGCGTCCGGAACAGCACGGCCACCAGCAGCGCGGGCTTCACCAGCGGCAGCGTGATGTGCCAGAACCGGCGCAGCGGGCTCGCCCCGTCGATCCGGGCCGCCTCGTACACCTCCTTGGGGATCATTTGGAGGCCGGCGAGTACCAGCAGCCCGATGAAGGGGGCGGTCTTCCACACATCGGCGATGATGACCGCGACCTTGGCGTGAAACCCCTCGGTGGTCCACAGCACATGCTGTCGCAGGACGGCGTTGGCCACGCCGTCGCTGTTGAAGATCCACCGCCACAGCAGCCCGGAGACTGCTGTCGGAATGGCCCAGGGGATCAGGATGCTGGCCCGGATCAGGGCACGGCCCTTGAACGCCTTGTGCATGATCAGCGCCATCGACACACCGATCACAGTCTCCAGCGCGACCGTGGTGACGGTGAAGAACGTCGTGTTCCAGAAGGCGTTCCAGAACCGGGCCCCCGACTCACCGAAGATGTCGACGTAGTTGGCCGGCCCCACGAAAGGCTCGGTGTTGCTGATGAAACCGGTCTTGGGGTCCAGGCCGCGGTTCCCGTACAGCGACTCCTTGAACGCCACGATCGTCGGATAGAGCACCACGACCATCAGCACCAGCAACGTCGGGGAGACCAGCAGCGCGGCCAGCCGTCCCGAGCCGGATGTCGCCCGGGCCTGCCGGCGCCGGCGGTTCGCCGACGCGGCAGGCGGGACGGGCGAACCCGTCACTGTGGCACCGTGCTCGCCTGCGGCGGTGCCGGGAGGCATTTGTGTGTCCACCATGCCCTCTTCTCTCACTGCACGGCAGTCTTCTGCAGAGCCTTCTGCAAGTCCTTCAGGGCCTGCTCACTGCTCTTGCTGCCGGTCAGCGCCGCGTAGGACTCCCGCTGGATCGCGGAGGTCACATCCCCGTACTGCACGACCCGCGGGCGCGGCACGGCGTGCAGGATCGACGCCTTGAGCGCCGGGAGGTACGGATACTGCTTCACCAGCGACGAGTTGTCGTAGAGGTCCGCGTAGGGCGGCGCGAGGGATCCGTCCTTGAGGAAGGTGGTGGCGTTCTCCTCATTGGTGAAGAACTTCATGAAGTCGATCGCCGTGGCCTTGTTCTTGGCGAAGGCCGACAGGGCCAGGTTGTGACCGCCCAGGCTGGAGGAGCCAGGGCCGTTCAGGCCGGGCAGCGGAGCGACACCGAACTTCCCGGCGACCTTGCTGGAGCCGTCCTTCTTCTGCGCGAGGGCGTACATGTACGGCCACTGGCGCTCGAATATCAGCTTCCCGGCTTGGAATGCCTGCCGGCCGTCCTCCTCCTGGTAGGTCATGGCGTCCTTCGGGATGGTTCCGTCCCGGAAGGAGTCGACCAGGAAGTCCAGCCCCTCCTTCGCCTTCGCGCTGTCGACCTGCGGCTTGCCTTTCGCGTCGGTGACGGCACCGCCCGCGCTGTTGACGGCCTCGGAGAAGTTCACGGTCAGGCCCTCGTATTTCTGGAACTGCCCGGCGTAACACGACATGCCCTTCGCCTCGGGCAGCTTCTTCACCTTGGCGCAGTCGGCCTTCATCTCCGACCAGGTGGCCGGGGGCTTGGCTATGCCGGCCTTCTTCAGCAGATCGGTGCGGTAGTACAGCAGGCCGCCGTCCGAACTCGCCGGGACCGCGTACAGACCGCCGCGGTACTTCGTCGTCTCCACCACGGGCTTGAGCATCTTCTGTAGCGGGAACTTGTCCGCGGGCAGTTGGTCGATCCACTGGTGGGCGGCGAACTCCGAGGTCCACACGGCGTCGAGAGAGAGCACCGTATAGGCATCGGACTTCGTCTCCGCGTTCTGGATCATCTGCTGGCGCTGTGCGTCGGCATCCGTCGGCAGCTGTACGAAGGTGACCTTCTCCTTCGGGTGCAGCTTGTTCCAACGGTCCAGCTGCGCCTGGACGGTGCCGGTGGTGTCCTTGCCGGCCACGTAGGTGATGGGCCCGCGGCCCTCGAACGAACCGCTGCCGGTGTTCGCGGCGGAGCCGCTGCCGCCGGACGAGCCGCACGCCGCGACGACGAGTCCTGCGAGAACCGCGCCCGAGCTCTGAACTGCCCTTCGCGTTCTGGTCTTCACTGTGTCTCCTGATGTGCGGGGGGAGGGATCTGGAGTGAGTTCTGACTGCCTGTCAGCCAGATGGGCAGTCGCTGTCGCCGCACTCAGGAAGGCCCTTGACGAGCAGCGCGACAGGGGGCGTTACGGGCGGGTTCGCCACCGCGCGGGCTGTGGACCTCGAACCAAGGGGGTGGAGGTTCGCGGCACAGGTCGAAGCCGGTCCTGCGACCGAGAGGAGGCTGCGGGCGGGCTGGTAGCCAGCACACAGAGAGGGGGACTGCGTTGTCAGGTGGAGCGGTGATGAGGGACCTGCAGCTCTACGACATGGGGGCACTCCAGACAACGCCGGCCTGGCCAGTTCGTGACAACGCTTGCAAGCTAGGAGGGCACCTAGCGGAAGTCAATGCGTTACGTGGCAGTAATGTTCGTGAGTGATCGTGAACTAAGCGCTGGCCTGGGTAGTTGGTCAATCAATCCACTACAGACAGTCATGACAGCGCTGTCTCGAGAGGGGTGTCCAGGGAGGTACCCTGTGCTACCTTCCAGGCATGCCACCAGCTCAGCGGCACCCCACGATGGCCGATGTCGCCCAACGGGCCGGGGTCTCCGTCTCCACCGTCTCGCGCACCCTGCGCGGCCTGTCGACGGTCTCGCCCGAAGTCCGGGCCAGGGTCGAACAGGCCGCCCGGGAGATGCACTTCGTGATCTCCCGGCAGGCCTCCAGCCTGGTCACCGGCAAGACCGGGGTGGTCGCGGTACTGGCGCCCACGCTCAACAGCTGGTTCATCGGCTCGGCGCTCACCAGCCTGGGGGCGGTACTCCGTGAGGCGGGCCTGGAGTTGCTCGTCTACGCCGTATCCGACATGAAGGAGCGCACCGCCTTCTTCGACCGCCTCCCGGCCCGGCGGAACGCCGACGCGCTGCTGGTGATGTCCTTCGACCTCACCGCCGAGGAAAGCGCACGCCTCGACGACCTGCAGGTACCGGTCGTCTACATCAGCCAGCACGCCGAGGGCCGGCCGAGCGTGTACGTCGACGATGTGGCCGGAGCCCGCCGCGGCACCCAGCATCTGCTCAACCTCGGGCACCGCCGCATCGCCTTCGTCCAGTCGGTCGACGCCAGAGGCTTCACCTTCAGCTCCAAGATGCGGCTGATCGGCTACCAGCAGGCACTCGCCGACGCGGGCCTCCCCTTCGACGACGAACTGGTGGTCGCCACTCCGATGAGCGACCAGCGCAGGATGACCGAGGCGGTCGGGCAACTGCTCAGCCTGCGGAATCCGCCCACCGCGGTGTTCGCCGAGATGGACCAGATCGCCATGGAAGTGATCTGGACCCTGCGCAAAGGCCGCGTCGACGTCCCCGAGCGGATCTCCGTACTCGGCTTCGACGACCATGAGATGGCGGCATGGATGGACCTGACCACCATCGCCCAGTCCCCCCACGACATCGGCCGCGCCGCCGGCGAGCTGGCCCACGCGCTCATCAGCGACCCCGATGCGGACCAGCAGCGGCACGTCGTACTGCCGACCCATCTGATTCCGCGGGGCAGCACGGCCCCGCTGCCGGTCCCACGGCCGGCCGCCGGCCCCAGCGACTCCGCGGTCCTCGCGGACAGCGGCAGCTGAACGCCGTCCTCGTATCACTCGCTGCGATGCGCACCTGGTGCGGGTTTGTCCAGTGCTGCCCAGAATTGACCTCGCGATGAGTCCCCTCATGGAGGTGCAAGACCGTGCCGACCTTCATCACCCTGCTGAACTGGACCGACCAGGGAATCCGTAATTACAAGGACACCACCAAGCGCTCCGAGGCCTTCGGCGCCGCACTGCAGAAGCTCGGGGCAAAGCTCGTGCAGATCTACTGGACCGTCGGTCCGTACGACCTCGTGGCCATCATCGAGGCGCCCGACGAGGAAACCGTCACCGCGGCCATGCTGCAGCTCGGCGCGGTGGGCAACGTCCGCAGCACGACCCTGCGAGCCTTCAGCCGTGAGGAGACCGACCGCATCGTCGCCAAGGCCGCCGGCTGAGGCACCTCCCCGTACGCGATGCACCCGGCGAGCCGGCCAACGCTTCTCGTTGCCGGCGAAACAGCGCGGCGACCTCAGTGGTCGTCGAACGAGCCGTGCCTGCCCGCCCCGGCGGCGAACTTCGCGGCGCCTCGCGCCGCCTCGGTCAGGGACTGGCGGCCGTGCCGGAGCTCGACCTCCATCGCGGCCGCCTCGGGCAGGCCCTCCTGCTCAAGCAGGGCGAGCCGGTCATGGCGCAGACAGGTCTGCGGGAACTCGGCGATCTCGGCGGCGAGCCGCTCCGCCGCCTCACGGGAGGTGCCGCGCGGGACCAGCCGGTTGACCAGCCCGATCGCATGTGCCTCCGCGGCGTCCACCGGGCGACCGGTCAGCACCAGGTCCATGGCGCGGCCGGTGCCGATCAGCCGCGGCAGCCGTACGGTGCCGCCGTCGATGAGCGGCACTCCCCAGCGCCGGCAGAACACGCCGAACACGGCGTCCTCCTCGGCGACACGCAGATCGCACCACAGCGCGAGTTCCAGGCCGCCGGCCACGGCGTAACCGGAGACGGCAGCGATGACGGGCTTGCCCAGCCGCATGCGCGTGGGCCCCATCGGGCCGTCGCCGTCGTCCGAGACCACATTGCCGCGCGGAGTGCCGATGGCCTTGAGATCGGCGCCCCCGCAGAACGTACCGCCCTCGCCCCAGAGCACGGCCACCGCCGCGTCCGGGTCCTCGTCGAAGGCGCGGAAGGCGTCGGCGAGGGCTTCGGCGGTGGGCCCGTCGACCGCGTTGCGCGCCTCGGGCCGTGAGAGCACCACGGTCGTGACAGGTCCCTTGCGCTCGACGCGTACGGGCATCTCGTGCGCCTCCTTGACCTACCGCGCTGCCGGAGCTGGTGCCTGCGCGGCGTCCGGGATGAGTTTGACCGGCGTGACGATCTTCATGAGTGTGAGCATAGCATTGAGCTATGTCACCACGATGGGAACTAAATCCCGAGGTACGCAGAGGAAGAAGCGTCATCCACGCTCTCCACGCGCAC
>NZ_JBUEGC010000068.1:0-26024 GCF_054963655.1 Streptomyces sp. HSS9-12
TCGATCGGGCAACGCAGCAGATGGCCGTGCCAGGGCGGCGAGCGGGGCAAACCCTGGCTGACGCAGCACTAGCACCCTTCGGGTGGCCAAGTGCGCCTGAGCGAGACCAGCCGTGGGCATCCACCCGTCAACTGCCGTGAAGGCTCAGAACTCGAAGACCGCAGAGGAGATCAACAAGGTGATTTACGAGGTTCGCGAGTACGTCCCGGCGGCGGGTCGTTTCCGAGATGTCGTCGACCTGTTCACGTCAGTGGTGGTGCCGCTGTTCAGGAAGCACGGGATGGAGATGACGCAGGTGGGTTGCACCACCATCGGTGACAACTCCTTCAATGAGCTCGTCTACACGATGCGGTTCTCCGACCTTGCTGAGCTGGAGCGCAAGTGGGGGAGGTTCCTTGCGGACCCTGATTGGGCATCAGCACTGGCCAGTCGCGAGGAGAACGGCCCGCTATACCAGGCCATCCGTCGGCGGGTAATCGACTCCACGCTCTTCGAGGGGGTTCTGGATCAGGCTGTGTGACGACGAGTCACCGGCCCACCGCGTCCAGTTCCTTGACCACGGGCCCCGCGCCCACCGCCGACTGGGCGCGATCCGATGAAGGGGCGGGTCGGCAGATGACAACCACGAGCTCTGCGGTAGCCGAGCAGTTGGAGGCGAAGCATTCCGATGACAACCAAGACGCCCAGCGCGCTGATCTCGAACCCGGGGCAGTTCTACATTGACGGGCAGTGGGTCGATCCTTCGACGACCCACACGATCGACGTGATCGAAGCGGCGACGGAGGAGCTGTTTTTCACTGTCGCTGAGGCCGAAGCGGCAGATGTCGCGCGGGCGGTGGGAGCGGCACGGCGGGCCTTCGACGACGGCCCGTGGCCACGGATGTCGCCGAGCCGGCGGGCGGAGTTCCTGCGCGCCATCGCTCAGGCTGCAGCCAAGCGCTCCCATGACCTGGTCCAGTTGTGGCCCCGTGAGACGGGGGTCATCGCCCGTATTGTGCCGGCCCTCCTGGAGGAGGTCCCTGCGGCGTTCAACTACTACGCTGATCTCGCCGATCGGTATCCGTTCGAGCAGGAGGTGCCCACCAGCTCGGGCGAAGGCTTCGGGATGATCGTCGGGGAGCCCGTAGGCGTCGTGGGGGCGATCATTCCGTGGAACACCCCGATGCACCTGGCCGCCTGGAAGCTGGCGCCCGCGCTGCTCGCCGGGTGCACGGTGATCGTCAAAGCGTCACCGGAGGCGCCGGGCGCTGCGTATGTCATCGCGGAGATCGCTGAACAGGTCGGCCTCCCCCCCGGTGTGGTAAACGTGCTCACCGCCGACCGGGAGGCCTCTGAAGCGCTGGTGACCGATCACCGCGTGGACAAGATCACCTTCACCGGGTCCACGGCAGTTGGGAAGAGGATCGCGGGGATCATGGCGGAGCGCATCGGGCGGTACACCCTCGAGCTGGGAGGCAAATCGGCGGCGGTCGTCCTCGACGACATGGACATTGCCGAGGCGGCCGACAGCCTGACCGGGGGCGCGTGCTTTGTCTCCGGCCAGATCTGTGCGTCGCTGACTCGGATTATCGTGCCTCGCCATCGGCACGACGAGATGCTCGAGGGGCTCGCCGAGCGGTTCTCTCGGGTCAAGGTGGGGAACCCGTTCGACCCCAGCGTCCAGATGGGGCCGCTGGCCTCTCGGCGACAGCGTGAGCGGGTCGAGGGCTATGTCCGGATCGGCAAGGACGAAGGGGCTACCCTGGCGTTCGGCGGTAACCGACCCAAGGACCTCGACCGGGGCTGGTTCATTGAGCCGACCGTCTTCGGGAATGTGGACAACTCCTCCCGGATCGCCCAAGAGGAGATCTTCGGGCCCGTGATCTCAGTCATCGCCGCTGATGACGAGGAAGACGCGATCCGGATCGCCAATGACTCTGTGTTCGGTCTCAATGCTTCGGTGTTCACCTACGACGCGGACCGTGCTCGCGAGGTGGCCAGGTGCCTGCGCGCAGGGACAGTGGGGCAGAACGGCAACCGGGCGGACTTCGGGATCGGCTTCGGCGGCTTCAAGCAGTCTGGTGTCGGCCGAGAGGGCGGCGTCGCCGGCCTTCTGCCGTACCTCGAAAACAAGACCGTAGTGCTCGATCAGAAGCCGCGGTTCTCCTCGTCCGAAGGACAGTACTGAAGGTGAACACATCCGCTGAGGCTACCGCGGTGGGCTGCCTCCATGTCTTCGACATGGACGGCACCCTCCTGAGGAGCACCGCCACGATCGAGCTGGCTCGCCAGATGGGCCAACTCGAGGCCGGGCAGGAAATCGAGAGGCTGTGGCGCGAGGGGACGATATCCGACACCGACTTCTGGTTGAAGCTCCTCGACATCTGCAAGGACGCATCCCCTGCCGACTTCGACGATGCCTTTCAGAGCTCGCCCTGGATGGAAGGTGTCGCCGAAACCTTCGAGGACATTCGATCTCGCGGTGAGGACGTGATCGTGATCTCCCAGTCGCCGACGTTCTTCGTCCGCAGGCTGGAGCTTTGGGGCGCCAACGAGACCTACGGCTCGGCTGTTGAGTTGGGCAGCCCGCTGGAGAACTCAGCCACGCTGATGCCAGAGATGAAGGTGGCAATCACCCAGTCGGCTCTCGTTGCTCGCAACCTGAGCGCCGATCAGTGTGTGGTCTACGGGGACTCATCCAGCGACGTGGAGCTGTTCATGACGTTCCCGCACTCGGTCGCGGTGAACCCGACGCCCGTCTTGGCGCCCCTGGCCGCGAAGACCTACCTCGGGATCGACATTCGCGAGGCGCACGCGCTGGGTCGCCAGCTCAAAGCCACATCAACCAGAAACCAGTTCGCGCAAGGGAGTTCAAACTGATGAGTACCATCGGGTCGCCGCTCAGGGTTCTGTTCGTGGGGGAGTCGTGGGTGAAGCACACGATCCACATGAAGGGCTTCGACCAGTTCCACTCGACCGAGTACGAGGAGGGCGCGGGCTTCTTCCTCGGCTGCCTGGATGACGCTGGGTTCGATGTCACCTACGTCCGGGGCCACGAGATCACCTTGCGGTTCCCCCGCTCGCCGGAGGAAATCGACGAGTTCGACGTAGTCGTCATCTCTGACATCGGATCCAATTCCTTCCTGCTGCCGGATGAAACGTTCTTGCGATCGGAGAGGTCGCCAAACCGGCTTGGTCTGGTTGCGGATTACGTCAAGCGAGGTGGCGGGCTGGTCATGGTCGGGGGGTATCTTTCCTTCACCGGGATCGATGGCAAGGGCCGCTTCGGCATGAGCCCGCTCGCCGATCCGCTGCCCGTGGCCATGCTCCCGTACGACGACCGTGTCGAGAGGTCGGAGGGGGTCGAGGTGGAGGTCTGCCAGCCCGATCACCCGGTCCTGGGTGGCACGCCGTCTGAATGGCCCCACCTTCTCGGCTACAACAAACTCATCGCGAAGCCGGACGCCACCGTCGTGGCGCGGGTGGGTGAGGACCCGATGTTGGTCGTAGGCGAGTACGGTGACGGCAGGACCGCGGCGTTTGCCTCCGATCTCGCCCCACACTGGGCACCTCAGGAGTTCCTGGACTGGCCGCACTACGGCGAGATGTGGACGGCGATGCTCTCGTGGACCGCACAGGCGCAGGAAGCGCCGGTGCTCGCGGAAAAGGTGTCGTGAGCTTGAGCGACGGTGCGCAGTCGGCTGGATCAGGCATGAGCGGGCGCCTCCTCGTCGTCGGGGCGCTGAATGTCGACATGGTCGTCGCCGCCTCCAGGCTTCCCGGACCAGGGGAGACCGTGGTGGGGGCGGACTTGCAGCGTCACGGCGGCGGGAAGGGCGGCAACTCCGCTGTCGCGGCGGTGCGCTCAGGTGCCGATGTCCGCTACGTCGGCGCCGTGGGGCCTGACGAGTTCGGAGTGGCTGCGTTGGCCGAGCTGCGTGCCGAAGGGATCGACGTCAGCGATGTCGTGATCAAGGAGGGGTCCACTACTGGAGCTGCGCTCATTGTCGTGGATCCCTCCGGGGAGAACCAGATCGCCGTAGCTGCCGGCGCAAATGCGGCGGTGAGCGCTCGGGACGTGAGGGCCGCGATCGAGCGAGCGAGCGGGTGGCCAGGGTGCGTTCTGGTCAGTACGGAGATCTCTGTCACGGCAGTCGTCACCGCAGTCGAGGCCGCCACCGCACAGGGGTGGCTGTGTGTGCTCAACCCGGCCCCTGTCGCCCCCGGCATCCAAGAGCTCCTCAAGCTCGCCCCGATCATCACCCCGAACCAGGGCGAGCTGCGAGACCTCTACCGTCTGCTTGGTGAACCCGGAGACCCGCCGGTGGAGATGATGGCGGCCGCGGTGGCATCCCACACGAGAGCGCCGGTGGTAGTCACGCTGGGCGCCGACGGCGTGCTGTTGTGTGGTGCTGACGGAGTCAGCACCCGGATCCCGGCTTGGTCGGCACGTCGAGTGGTCGATACCACCGGCGCTGGGGACACCTTCAACGGCGTGTTTGCCGCCAGCTTGGCAGCGGGAACGGACGTCGCCGGCGCGGCGCGGCGCGGCGTGGCTGCTGCGGCGTTGTCGGTTGAGTCGGCGGGCGCGCGCACGGGCATGCCGAGTGCGGCAACGATCGACGCCGTCTTGGCGACCGCCGAAAGCAGTGCGGGCACGTGATGGTGGTCGAACCCGCAGCGTCTCCCCTTTTTCTGACCGAAGTCGAAAGGTTTCTACATCATGAATCTGACCACTGACAGGGGAAGGTCGGATGCGCCCTCGGGCGTCCGTAATCCGCACTGGCGGAGTGGCGAGCTCATGAACGCGTCGTTGCAGGGCAATTGGGGCAGGCGGCTGATGGTGTTCTCCGGCCGGTCCAACGCGCCATTGGCGGGTGCCATCGCCGAGCTTCTTCAGATCGAGCTTGGCAAGGTGACCCTTAAGACGTTCTCCAGTGGAGAGGTCTACAGCAGGTTCGACGAATCAATCCGTGGAGCGGATGTCTTCATCGTTCAGCCGATGTGCGCGAACCCGGAGACGGGCGTCAATGCGAACGACTCGCTCCTGGAGCTCCTGGTAATGGTGGACGCCGCCGTCGGTGCGAGCGCACACCGCGTGATCGCAGTGACTCCGTGGTATGGCTACTCGCGGCAGGACAAGAAGTCGGCTCCGCGCGAGCCGATCTCGGCTCGCATGGTGGCTCGCGCACTTGAGGCGACGGGTGTTGACCGCGTGCTGACGATGGACCTGCACGCCGGCCAGTTGCAGGGGTTCTTCGGCATCCCGGTCGACCACATGACGGCCGTGGGCATCCTCAGTGACTACTTCGCCGGCCTCGACGACGACCTGGTGATCGTCGCCCCGGACTCGGGTCGGGTGAAGCTCAACAAGCAGTTCGCCACCCAGATCGGGGCCGGCCTGGCCATCCTGGACAAGGAGCGGCCCCAGCAGCAGGTCGCCGAGATCACCACCGTCATCGGCGATGTCCGCGGGAAGACCGCCATCGTGATCGACGACATCATCGACACCGCCGGCACGCTGTGCGCGGCAGGAGAGGCGCTCAAGCACGCGGGTGCTCAACGAGTGCTCGCCGCGGCGACCCACGGGGTCTTCAGCGGGCCTGCGTACGAACGTCTTGCTGCGTCGCCTTTCGAGCAAGTCGTCGTCACCGACACGATCCCGCTCCGCGCAGGTGCCCCCGACAAGATCAAGGTGCTTTCATGTGCCCCGCTGCTCGCGGACTCGATCAGCAGCATCTTCACCGACGACTCCGTGAGCGCTGTCTTCAGCGGAAAGAACCACACCTTCTAAGGGGATAGCAATGTCAGATCCAGCGTGCTTCCCGGGCTCGCGATGACTCCCGGCGACATCGCCATCGAAGGCGGCTTGGTATGGTCGGGGCCGGGCCAGCATCACAGCGACGGACTCGTTCACATCCGAGCAGGCACGGTGGTCTACGCAGGGCCGCGGGGAGAGGGCAGGGTTCCCCCGGGGACTCCCCGGCTCGACGCTGCAGGTTGCACCGTCCTGCCCGGCCTGATCGACGCCCACGTCCACCTGACGACCAACTCCGATCACCACCACGTAATTGCGAGCGATGTCTTCCGCGGCCAGGTGAGCAAGCCGGCCAAGCTGCTGCACGGGCTGCGCAACGCCCACCGAGCGCTCGCCGCCGGATTCACGACGCTGCGGGTCATGGGGCACCGCGGCGCCGGGGAGACCGAGCTTCGCGATTTCATCGATGAAGGCTTGGCGGTCGGACCTCGTTTGGTGGTCGCTCCGTGGTGGATCACCATGACCAACGGTCACGGCGATCTGTTCTACCCGCCGTACACACCACGGGAACAGTGGGACACGGCAGACGGCATCGAGGAGTGCCGCAAGCTCGTGCGCCTCCACGCCCGGGCTGGTGCGGACTTCATCAAGGTGATGGCCAGCGGAGGGATGTCGAAGGGCGAACGGCCGAGCTGGCCCAACTACAGCATCGCCGAGCTGGCCACCATCGTCGAGACTGCCCACGAGCTGGACCTACGGGTCGCAGCGCACGCACTGTCTGCCGAAGGCATCCGACGCAGCCTTGCGGCAGGTGTCGACTCCATCGAGCACGGTTCGTATCTCGACGAGGAGATGGCGATCGAGATGGCCGAGCGCGGGACCTTCCTCGTCCCCACCATGTCCTTCAACGACTGGTGCCAACGGGAGGGGACACTCCGGGGTCTGACCGCCCAAGGGGTGGCGGACCTCAGCGAAGCACACGACCGCACGCTGAAGTCGTTCACACTGGCACGCGAGGCCGGGGTCAACGTGGCGATGGGCACCGACTCCTCGGGCACGCTGTGCCCGTTCGGCGCGCACGCTCGCGAGCTCGAGCTGTACGTCCAGCACGGCATGTCCGCAGAAGAAGCGATCACCACCGCTACGACGAACGCGGCGTCGCTGCTGGACCGACCGGATCTTGGCTCACTGCGGACCGGCGCCGTCGGCGATGTCGTCGTAGTCGAGGGAAACGTGCTCACCGACATCGGTCGCCTGGCCCAGCCCTCCAACATCAGGCACGTCGTGCGGGCCGGGCGTGAGCTCAGCGGGTATCTGCGAGCCGTATCGGAGGCGCTCGACCTCCAGGAAGCGGAGCACCCGACCCGGGCCGAGGATTCCTGATCGAACGACCACCACAAACTCACCGAGAACGGTGCCAGCGAGACGGTCATGCCGGCCAGCCGGGCTCGAACGACTTTAGCACGTTGTAACCACGAAAGAAGGAGAAAGAGAGCAATGGCTCACATCGAAGCATCGTTCTTCAAGAGTCGTTTCGACGACGAGACGTTCAGCGCGAAGATGGTCGAGGCGCTGACGCAGGCAGTCGGCTCCGTCCTCGGGGAGGACGCGGCAAACGACACAGCCATCATCCTCCACAGTATCGAGCCCTCGCACTGGGGCTACCGCGGCAAGCTGCTGGGCTGACCAACCAGCGACCCTGCTGACGGAGTTGTGGCCGCGCCCGCGGCCTGGGGCCGGCGACGAGTGCTGGCCGACGACATGCACGTCGGCCAGCACCGCGCCTGGGCGCTCCAGCCGGCCACCACCGTCGCCCGCCGCTGGCGGACCGAAGAAGCCCGTGCCCTGTTCGCGGGCGCGGCGGCGCATGTGTTCCACTCGCTGACCCGCCCCACCAGCGCCTCCGTGGGGCTGATGATGATCGCGAACGGACATCGCTACGGCTGGCCGGTGGCCCGCGGCGGCTCCCGGGCGATCAGTGATGCCCTTGCCGCGCTGCTGCGCGAACTCGGCGGCACCATCGAGACCGGGGTGCGGGTGCGCTCCCTCAAGGAGCTGGCCCCGGCTCGGATCGTCATGCTCGATGTCGTTCCGCGGGTCGCCATCGACATCTGCGGGGATGCCCTGCCGGGGCGCGTCCGGCGGGCCTACGCGCGATGGCGTCACGGTCCGGGGGCGTACAAGGTGGACCTGGCCGTCGAGGGCGGGGTGCCCTGGACCAACGAGTCCTGCCGGCTGGCGGGGACGGTGCATCTAGGCGGCACCCTGGAGGAGATCGTCCGCGCGGAAGGGGACATCACCCGGGGCCGGATGCCCGACCGGCCGTTCGTGCTGCTCGCCCAGCAGTACCTCGCCGACCCCGCCCGCTCGGCAGGGGACATCCACCCCGTCTATGCGTACGCCCATGTCCCGCACGGTTACCGCGGTGACGCCACCGAGGCCGTACTCGGTCAGATCGAGCGGTTCGCCCCGGGCTTCCGGGAGCGGATCGTCGGCAGCTTCGTACGGTCCACCAGTGAACTGGCGGATTACAACCCGAACTACATCGGTGGGGACATCGTCGGCGGGGCCAACACCGAACGGCAGGTGGCCCTTGGGCCGCGGATCCACCCGGACCCGTACCGCACCGGCATCCCCGGTGTCTTCCTGTGCTCGGCGGCGACCCCGCCCGGTGCCGGCGTGCATGGGATGTGCGGTTTCCACGCCGCCCAGTCCGCGCTTCGGTCCCTGGCCTGACCGACCGCCTGGACCCGGGAGGAGCCGTGGGTGCATCCGCCGACCCTGTCGTCCTGGTGGCGCAGGCCCTCGCGAGCCGCCGGGAGGACTTCATCAAGATGCTCATCGCGACGATCGAGAAACGAGATCGCCGTCCTCAACCACGGCGAGCCGCTGCGCGGCCTGCTCGAGGCGAGTGTCACCGAGAAGTCGTCACCGGGCTGCACTTTCTCGCCAACGCCATCGACCCGGGCACGGTGGACGCCCCGGCCTCGGCCACCTCCTGCGCCCGGCGCCTCGCGCAGCGCGACGTGCCCTTGCCGGCCCTGCTGCGCGCCTATCGCGTGGGCCAGGCGCGCTTCCTCAGCGAGGCCGTCGAGGAGGCGTTGAAGCTCGGGCGCGACGACGACGCGACGACGGTGATGGCCCTGGTGAATGCCAGCGCGGCATTCGGCGACCGGGTGTGCGAGCAGATCGCCCGGGCGTACGAGGAGGAGCGCGAACGCTGGGTGAGCAGCAGAGGCGCCCTCCGGCAGCACTGGGTGACCCAGCTGCTGCGCGACCCTCACCCGACGTCGGGCAGGCGGAGGCGGCGCTGGACTACCGCCTGGCAACAACGCATCTGGCCGTCGAGGCCTGGATGGACTGGTCGGTCGTCACCGGCGATGCCCTGGACGTCTTCGGCAGTACGCGGGCACTCCTGCACTCGGTTTTCGAGGCCCGCGGCCATCCGCTGGCGGTGCCCACCGACGAGGCCGACGTACGGATCTGGTTCCCCGTGAAGGGCCCACCACACGGTGGACGCCGGCCATGTCGCGGCGGAAGTGGAGCGTGCGAGGCTGCCGGTGCGCGTGGCCATCGGTACCCCGCGTGCCGGACTCGAGGGCTTTCGCCGCAGCATCCGCGGAGCGGCGCGGGCGAAGGCGCTCGCGCTGTCGGCGGGGGAGCTCCTGGCACAGGCTCAGGCCGGCGCCGTGCCTTTTGGGGCTCGGCCCAGCCACGCCACTCGGCCAGCAGCCAGCAGCCAGCAGCCAGCATTCAGGAGACTGGAGCTCGGAGGCGGGGAGGGCCTGTTGAGTCCTGAGACGCGTCGTCAGCGGCGATGCACTACCAGGGCCTGTCCGGCAGATCATGGTCTGATCTACAGCCGGATTGCGGCGGCGACTGCGGCTCCTTTCCCGCGGGGTCGCCGTGGGTGAGCGTGGCGACCCCGCAGGCGGCGTCCGTGGGCGCTTGCCCCGGTTGGGGTTCTCAGTACTGTGCGATCGCGATACCGGCCGGGAAGCGGCCGACGGGGATGGTGTCGGTGACCTCGTTGGTCGTGGTGTCGATCACCGACACATTGTTCGAGCCGTTGTTGGTGACGTAGACGTGCTTTCCGTCCCGTGTGATCGCGACACCGAGCGGGAAGCTGCCCACATGAGTGGACTGAATGACCGTGTTGGTGGCCGTGTTGATCAGCGTCACAAAGTCGTCTCTGGTGGCGACGTAGGCGCGCTTGCCGTCCCGCGTGATCGCCACCCCGGACGGGCCGGGCCCGAAGAGGATGCTGGCGGTGACCTTGTTCCTCGTGGTGTCGATCACCGAGACTGTCACATCCTGCGGCCCGCTGGCGTCAGAGCTGCTGTTGGTGACGTAGGCGTGCTTGCCGTCCGGCGTGAAGGCCACACCGGAGGGGCCGTTGCCGACGGGGATGGTGTCGGTGACCTTGTTCGTCTTGGTGTCGATCACCGACACGTCGTCGTCGAACGAGATGGTGACGTAGGCGTGCCTGCCGTCTGGCGCGATGGCCACACCGGAGGGGCCGTTGCCGACGGGGATGGTGTCGGTGACCTTGTTCGTCGTGGTGTCGATCACCGACACATTGTCGTCAGAGTTGTTGGTGACGTAGGCGTGCCTGCCGTTCGGCGCGATGGCCACACCGAGCGGGAAGCTGCCGACGCGGATGGTGTCAGTGACCTTGTTGGTGGCCGTGTCGATCACCGACACACTGCGTGCATGACTGTTGGTGACGTAGACGTGCTTGCTGTCCGGCGTGATCGCGACGCCGAGCGGGATGCTGCCGACGGGGATGGTGTCGGTGACCTTGTTCGTCGTGGTGTTGATCACCGACACGTTGTTGTCAGCCGAGTTGGCGACGTAGGCGAATTTGGGTGGAAGGGCCCAGGCCGGGGACGACGCTGCCGGCAAGGCCAGTCCGGCCACCATGGCCAGCCCCGCCAAGCAGGCCCGCAGCCACGTCCATGGCCCACCGCCCACCCGCCCCATACCGCGCTGGGATCCAGCGCTATCGCTCCCATGCCTCACCACACGCACCTCCGCTTCTTCGACGAAAGGACGGCTTCTGTCGGCCGCGCTGATGGCGCGGACAGCAAGCCGCCGAGGATGACTGATCTTGATCTTTCACCACATTAGAAGCCAATAGTGTTATTTGGGCGATGGAGTGCGTTTTGCGTGTCGCTTTGCAGGGTGCGTCGTCTCGGCTCGAACCCGCGGCGAATTCGGCGGAAGCCGGATCAACCCCGAAGCCGGCACCGGGGTCCCTCGCCGGCGCGTGAGAGCGCCACTGCCCCGCACCTCTGGGCATCGACGGCGCCACGCCGCCGCCGGGGCTGTGCGTGGACGAAGGGATATCGGCTCGTGGTCGGGTGACGGACGTCGGTGCGTGCTGGATTCCGTGCCGGCCCGTCAGCGGGCCGCGCTCACGGTGACGGGCCGCGACCTGGGTGAGGTGTTCCTGCCGTCGGTGACCGTGATGGAGTACTGGTGCCGGGAGCCGGGGGTGACGGGGTCGATGTAGTGCATCAGCGGGCGCTTCCAGAAGGTGGACCCTTGGGTGAACGAGGTCAGGTACGTGCCGTCGCGGTAGATCCGGTAGGTCAGGACCGCGTCATCCCGGTCCCATGATGCATGCCAGCTCAAGGCGACCCTCCCCGCCCGCTCGCTCGACATGGACAGCTTCGGCACAGGGGGCGCGCCCGTATCGGGAGCGGCCCGGAAGCGGGTAAGGCCCTGCTGCGGTACGCCGTTGACCGTGGTGAACTCCCCGCCGGCCCACAGGATCCCCTGGGCCATCACCAGGGTCCGTGGTCCCGCCTGTTCCCCGAGGCCGCCGTTGGTGTCGGGGAACCAGTGCAGGATCGCTTTGTTGCTGGTGGACTGGGCCAGGAAGTGCTGGCGTCTGCCGTCGGGGAAGCCGCCCGGGGTCGTGCTGCAGTCGTGGGCGTGCACGGCGCTGTAGAGCACGCCCCTGTAGGGCACGACGGCTTGGGTCGCGCCCAGGCAGTCGTCCTTCCAGAGCATCTTGTCGTTGGAGAGGCGGCCGGCGATACGACCGTCGAACCACATGTCCCCATTGCCCTCGGCTCCCACGTAGAAGGTGGTGCGGTCGTGGGCGAGCGTCTTGACCTGGGAGGTGATGGGAACCCAGTCGTAGGTGTGGACGGGCCGGCCGGTCGACGGGTGGAGCGCGACCAGGGCGTGCGACGGGCGCCCCTGCACCCGGTCGAAGTCGCCGCCGACAAGGATCTTTCGATACTTTCCGGTGGCGCTGATGGCTCTCACTGGCGCGTCAAGGAACACCTTGAACGGCAGTAGAGCGCCGTCGGGTCCGAGGGCGGCGATGCGCTGGCGCTCCTTACCGTTGACGATGCGGAAGTCGCCGCCGAGGTAGACGGCCTTGGCCGTCACCTCGATCGCCCGCACGGTCGCGCTGACCGCGGGGTGGAAGCTTCGGCGCAGCGTGCAGTCAGCCGTCTTCAACACCGCGGCATTGATGACGCGGGCGGAGTCCACCTTGCTGAACCAACCGCCGATGTACAAAACCTTGCCGTCCGGTGATGCCTTGAGCGCGCGAACGGTGCCCTTCCCGCCACCGGTGGTGAAGGACGGCGCGCAGGGCAGAAGCGCACCTGTCAGAGCATTAAAGGCAGCGAAGTTGCGGCGGGGAACTTCCTTCACGCCGGGCTTGGCGCCCGGGGGCCGGACCCTGGTGAACGTGCCGCCGACGTAGACCACGCCCTCGGCGTACGCCATGGACCAGACGATTCCGTTGGTCTGCCACGTGGCCATCGCATCGGCAGTCAGAGTCCTGCGTGTGCGGGTCGCCTTGGAATCGGTGTCGGCACCGGAGGGGGCGGCCAGCGGCATGGCAAGGGCTGCCGAGGCGGCCACGATGCTCGCGATCACCGTAATGCTCTTTCTCAGGTGCATGGACACCCCCCAGGGGCAGGTAGCAGTGGGCGAGACGGCCCTTCTCCCCAGGTGCTGCGCGGCGCTCTGCCATGGCGCGATCGGGTGGCACGCCCAGGAGATCACCGCACCGAACATCGCACTAGCGGATATGCGTTTTATAGCAATGCCTGAATTGCGCCTGTGGTCTCGACGGCGAGTCACAGCACCGTGTCGCCTGTAATCACCCCGTTCGCGGTAACCCCAGCGGCTCGCCCTCACCGACGACGTGATAGGCGAGTTCAGTCCCGTCGAGAGCGGTAAAGGTAGGCATGGCGCGATCCTCATGACCGCGTGACGATCACAGCAAGCGGTTTACGGCCGTACCACCACGATGGGCAGGAGAAGCCCGTGAGCGTGGCCCGTCAGAGTGCGGCCTGCACTGCGCAGAAGATCAGGGCGACGCCGTGGCGGGCTGTTCCGCGTCGCCGAAACGGGCCAGCGTCAGCGCCCCGACGACGGCCAAGGAGAAGCCGACGACGGTCAGCGGTACATGCCCAGGCCTGGTCCGGTCGCCGAGGAGCAGTACGCCGACGACCGCGGGGCCGATGGTCTCGCCCATCACCATGGCTGCGGTCGCGGCGGTGACCGAGCCGGACTGCATCGCGCTGATCAGGAACAGAAAGCCGGTCGATCCCGCGATGGCCAGCGCGTACGCCGAGGGCTCGCTGAGCAGCTGGGTCACGCTGGCGGCGGGCAGGATCCGCACGCTGATACCGACGACTCCGAAGTCGAGGCCCGCGATGAGCCCGAGCACCGCGGCGCGACCGCGGGTCAGATGTGCCGCCGCCCATCCGGCGAGTACGAGCATGAACGCGGTGAACAGCGCGGCCAGGCGCAGCATCTCGTTGCCTTCTCCCGTGCCCTCCCGCCCGGCCGACAGGGCGAGCACCACCAGCCCGCAACACACCGCGATGACGGCGCCCCACTCCACCCGCCGTAGTTGGATGCGCAGCATGCGTGACGCCCCTACCGCCGTCACCGCCAGCGCCGAGGCCAGCGCGGCCTCGACGACGAACAGCGGCAGTGATCGCAGCGCGACCAGCTCCGCCCCGAACCCCAGCATGTCCATCCCGAGCCCCACAAGGAATGGCCACTGGTGGACAGCCCCGAGCAGAGCCCCGGCCCCGGGATCCCCCGTTCCCGTCACCGCTTTGCGCGCCCCGAGCGCCTGCAGTACGGTCGCGCTTCCGGTCAGCAGGGCGGCGAGGATCGCGAAGGTCATCCCAAATGCCATGCTTCGAACGTTAGAGACCGCAGCGCCTATGCCCGGGCATCGCCGCCCTGACAGCGTTGCTAGTGCCGCGTCAGCCAGGGTTGGCCCCGCTCGCCGCCCTGGCACGGCCATCTGCTGCGTTGCCCGATCGACCGAGTAGGCCCACTACGAGGCCGATCCGGCGCCTTGCAGCTGACCGCACCAGGTCACCTCGCTACCGGGTAAACCCTGGCTGACGCGGCACTAGGTCACCCGGAGTTGTCGTCAGCCGAGGCGGGCGACCGCTCGGACGGGGGCGCCGTCAGGGCGTCCAGCCGCAGCGGGAAGAGCATGACTTCGACCTGGCGCCCGGCGGCCTGGGCGTCGAGTACCGCGTCCAGCGGTGGTGATGTGAGGTGCGGTCAGGCGTTGGGGTCGGGTGGCGTCAGGGTGCGTGGGGGCAGGCCGAGGGAGCGGATGTGGCGGGCGATCTCTGCCAGCGGAGCGACCCAGGTGTCCGAGGTGCCGGCGACCTGTTCCACCAGTTCCTCCAGGGCGGCCGCGCGGGAGGGCCGGCCGGACAGGAAGGGATGGGTGGTCAGCACGAAGCAGCCGCCCTCACGCCGCAGCGCCTCGAATTCCAGGGTCCACAGCTCCAGCGCCTTGCGGGGAGTCTCGATCAGTCCGCTGCCGGAGATACCGGGGAGGTAGCAGTACTGCTCCCAGTCGTCCAGGGACCACTGCACGGGTATCTCGACGAGTGTGGACTGGTCGTCCGGGGCGGCGAGTTCGTAGGGCACATCAGCGTCCATCAGGCTGCTGTCGTAGAGGAAGCCGCGTTCGGCCAGCAGACGGGGGGAGTCGTAGGTGAGCTCCCACATGGGTGCCCGGTAGCCCGCCGGCCGTACGCCGGCCACCTCTTCGAGGGCGTCCAGGCCCCGGTCAAGGTAGTCGGCCTCGGTCTTGGGGTCCACGCCGGCCAGCGGCTCGTGCAGATAGCCGTGGTGGGCGATCTCATGGCCGGCGGCCACGATGGCGCGCACCGTGTCGGGGTGGCGGCGGGCGGTCCAGCCGGGCACGAAGAAGGTCGCGCGCACCTGGTGGCGGTCCAGGATCCGCAGCAGCCGGGGGACGCCGACCAGTGGCCCGTACGACTGGTGGGACATCACCGTCATGCGGTGCGCGGCCTCCGGGTGGGCGCTGAGCACGGCGGACTCGGCGTCCAGATCGAAGCTGAAGCACGCCGCGGCCTGCTTGCCGTCAGGCCATACGACCGGCTGGGCGGCAGTGGTGGTCATCGGGAACCTCCCGTGCACAGGGACACGAACTCGTAGGCCAGGTTGGCCGCGGCGACGCTGGTGATGTCGGCATGGTCGTATGCCGGAGAGACCTCGACGATGTCGGCTCCGACGAGATTGAGCCCCTTGAAGCCGCGGATGATGCCGAGCAGTTCGCGGCTGGTCATTCCACCCGCCTCCGGGGTGCCGGTCCCCGGAGCGTGGGCCGGGTCCAGCACATCGATGTCCACGGAGACGTACAGCGGCCGGTCGCCGATCCGCTGCCGCAGCCGGGCGACGACGTCGCGCACGGTCAGCGTCTCCAAATCGGCACAGTGCACGATGGTGAAGCCCAACCCCGCGTCCTCCGCGAGGTCTTGGGGGTCGTACAGCGATCCGCGGATGCCGACGTGTGCGCTGGAGCCGGGGACGAACAGAGCCTCTTCGGCGGCGCGGCGGAACGGGGTTCCATGGGTCAGGGGTGCGTCGAAGTAGGTGTCCCAGGTGTCGAGGTGGGCGTCGAAGTGCACGAGTGCCACCGGTCCGTGCACCCGGTTCATCGCCCGTAGCAGCGGATAGGCGATGGTGTGGTCGCCCCCGAGCGTGACCAGCCGGGCCCCGTTCCGGATCAGCGCGTACGCACCGTCCTCGATCTCCTTGCTGGCGGCGGTGATGTCGAACGGATTGCAGGTGAGGTCCCCGGCGTCCACGACCTGCTGCTCGCCGAACGGCATCACGTCGAGCTGCGGGTTGTAGGGGCGCAGGAGGCGGGAGGCCTCACGGATGGCGGAGGGGCCGAAGCGGGCTCCTGGCCGGAAGGTCACCCCGGTGTCGAAGGGGACGCCGACGACGGCGACGTCGTGGCCGGGCACATCTTCCAGGCGGGGCAGCCGGGCGAATGTGGTCAGGCCCGCGTAACGCGGGCTGGCCTGGCCGTCGACCTGGCCGACCGGTGCGGTCCGGTCGGCGGTGGCGCCATCGGGCTGGTTCAGGCTCGGCATCGGATGGTTCCTCCGTTGATCTGTACGGTCTGGCCGACGAACGAGCCGACCCGGAAGTCGGTGAGGAGGGCGACCGCGGCGGCGATCTCCTCCGGTCGACCGATCCTGCCAAGCGGGATCTCGGCGGCGTAACTCTTGTGCATGTCGTTCAGGGTGAGGTTCGCCGCGTCCGCGTCGACCTGCAGTTGCGGGGTGTCGATGACGCCGGGGGCGATGGCGTTGACCAGGATCCCTTCGGGCGCGAGCTCTCTGCCCAGGCTTTTGACCAGGGAGATCAGTCCGGCCTTGGAGGCGGCGTAGGCGCTGGCCTCGGCCCGGCCGGTGACGCCCCATTCGGAGGAGATGACGACGATCCGGCCCCGGCCGCGGCGGCGCATGCCGGGCAGTACGGCCTGGACGAGGTGGAAGGTCCCGCTGAGATTGGTGTCGACGACCTTCCACCAGTCGGCCTCGTCGTACGTGGTGAAGCGGTCCATCGTCATATAGGCCGCGTTGCAGACGAGTACATCGATGTCGCCGAGTTCGCGTTGCAGCCGCCCGACGAGGTCGTGCACCTGCTCGCGGTCGGCCACGTCCGTGGGCGCGGGAACCGCGCCCACCGCGGTCGCCACGGCATCCAGGGCCGGGGTGCGGATCCGGTCGTTGACCGCGACGCGGGCTCCGTTCTCCGCCAGACGAAAGGCGATGGCCCGCCCGATGCCCTGGGCGGCCCCCGTCACCAGGGCGACCGCACCGTCGAGAGGCTGTATTGGGTGAGTCATCGTCAGATCACTGCTCCGCAGTTGGGGGACAGTACCTCGCCGCTGCAGAACGTGCCCTCTTCCAGCAGAAACAGCACGGTGGCGGCGACCTCTTCGGGACGTCCCAGCCGTCGCGCCGGCAGGGTGACCAGGTACTCCGGCGCCCGCCAGGGCGAGTCGGGGGCCAGCAGAGGAGTGTCGGTCGGCCCAGGTGCCACGGCGTTGACACGGACCCCGCGGGGTGCGAACTCGGCCGCCAGGCTGCGGACCAGACCGATGGCCGCTCCCTTGGCGGCGGCATAGTGCGCCTCGCCGTCGCCTCCGCCGACCGCCAGCTCGGAGGAGATGGCGACGACGCTTCCGCTGCCGCGTTCGGCCATGGACGGGAGAACAGCGCGGGCGGTGTTGGCCAGCCCGCCGAGGTGCACACGAAGCATCCGGTGCCACTGCTCGGGCGTGATCTCCCCGATGGGTGTGATCTCGTAGTGCCCCGCCGCGCTGACCAGGGCGTCGATGGGGCCGAGCTCCGATTCGACTCGGCCGACCGCGGCGCGTACCGCGGCGGCGTCTACGACGTCGGCGGTCAGCGGCAGGGCGATCGACGCGTCCCGCGCGGGGCGGAGGTCGACACCGGCGACGGTCCACCCCGAGGCGTGGAGCGCGGCGGCGATGCTCGCGCCGATGCCGCTGCCCGCGCCCGTCACCAGGGCCACCCGCTGTGCGGTGGGCACGCTCATGCCGACTCCCCTCGCGAGCCGCCGCCCGGCGCCGTGGCGTACGAGGGCACCTTGCCGTCCCCGCTGAGGCGATCGGCCAGTGGCTGCTTGATCCGGCGGCGGACGACGGCGAAGACGACGGCGCCGACGGCGGCCAGCAGCGCGGTGGTGAGGATCATGCTCCACCGCAGGTACCAGGTGTCGCCCATGGAGGCGCGCGGCCAGGCGATGTTGACGGTCTCGGCGATCGTCCACAGGGCGGCGAGTACGTTCACCGGGGTGCCCCAGCGCCCCAGACTGAACGCGCCGGGCTGCCACCTCCCGCGCAGCCGAGTGACTGCCGCGCCGATCACGGGGATCGCGAAGGCGATCTGGAAGCCCATGGTGGTGAAGTTGACCAGCACCCCGTAGAGCTTGGAGCCGGAGATCAGGACGAGCACCGCCGCGACGGCGCCGGTCAGCGCGATCGCGTTCACCGGCAGGCGCTCGGGTCCGGCCAGCTTCGCCAGCCTCCGCGCGCCCGGCAGGGCGTTGTCGCGGGCCGAACCCCACAGACACCGTGACACCGCCGCCTGGACGGCGAGGAAGCTGGACAGGAAACCGATCACGAACAGCACCAGCAGCGGGCGGGCGACCGCGTCGCCGAGGTGGGCAACGAGCGTATGGGTCACCGGGTCGCCGGTCTTCTCCGCCATCACCTGGTGCAGGTCCGGGATGGCGAGGATCAGGGCGACGCTGGAGTACATCACGATCGCCGCCACGCACAGCAGTGAAAGGATGATCGCCTTGGGGACGTTGCGTTCCGGCTTCTCCACCTCCTCGGCGATGGAGCCCGCCGCCTCGAATCCCACGAACGACCAGCCCACGTAGGCCATGGCGATCAGCAGCGGCCCGCCGAGCCAGGAGCCCAGGCTCCCGGTGCCGAAGCCGTCGAAGAGGACGTGCAGCGGGTTGACCCGGTGGAACACCAGCAGCACGGTGCTCAGGCCGACCGAGCCGACGACCTCGCAGACGATGCTGGCCACGACCATCACCTTCAGGACCTTGCGGCCCACCATGTTGGTGATGCTCCCCGCGGCCAGGATCGCGATCGCGGTGCCCGCGGTCAGGGTGCGACTGGCGTCGGTCACGCCGACCGCCTGCAGCAGAAAGCCGGACGCTCCATACGCAAGGGTCGACAGGGCGATCGTCAGGCCCCAGGCGTACGCCCAGGCGGCCATCCAGCCCCACGACGTGCCCCGTACATGCCGCGCCCACTGGTAGACGCTGCCCGCGTACGGCCACCGGGAGGCGAGCTCACCGAAGACACAGGCCACCAGCAGCTGTCCGACCAGCACGATCGGGAAGGCCCAGAAGAACCCGGGGCCCGCCGAGAACAGTCCCAGCGTGAAGATCGCATACAGGGCGACGATGGGGGACACGTCCGCGAAGGCCAGGGAGAAGGCCGCGCGGAAGCTGAACCCCCGGTTCAGTCGGCTCTCACCCTCCTCGTCCCTTGTCGGTGCGGCATCCATCGCCGTCTGAGACACAACCGGATCTCTGCTCATCCGCCCGCTCCTCCCCTCACCCTCTGTCCAGGGGTCTGTGGTCGGCGTGTCCGGCCACCCCTGTGTGGCTGGACTGCGGGCAGTCTGCGAGGCGGGGCACCACAGATTCCACGGATCGAAGACCACAAATGGGCATTGCCTTTTTGAGCGATCGCATAAGAAGATCGGCCGGAAACACAAGTCGTCTTGGGAGGGTTTGTGCCGGCCACCGTCGCAGACGTGCTCAATCTGCCCCACCTGCGCCTGGCCCTCTTCGCCGGTGCGGCGGGCCTGCACCGCACCGTGACCTGGGCCCACGCCTCCGACCTCGACAGCCCGTGGGACTGGATGGCCGGCGGCGAACTGCTCATGCGCAACGGGCGTACGCTTCCGCGCGGCGGCGCGGCTCAAGCCGCGCTGGTGCACAGCTGCGCCGACGCGGGCGCGGGCGGCATCGTGATCGGCGACGACCCGCAGACGCCGCCGCTCCGCGGTGAGCTGGCAGCGGCGGCTGAGGAGCGAGGCCTGCCGATACTCACGGCTTCGTACTCGGTGAGCTTCGCCGCCGTGGCGCGGGCGGTCGCCGACGCCAACTCGGGCGAGGCCTCCGCGCGCGTCGGCCAGATCGAACGGATTTATGGCGCACTTCGTGACACTCTGGGCGGCCGGGCCGGTGATTCACCCACCGCTCGACTGGGCCGCGAACTCGGCTGCTGCCTGCTGCTCCTGGACACCTGCACCGGCTACCCCATCGACCCGGCGGCCCCCGAGCCGGATCCGGCCCTGCGGCAGGCGCTGCTTGCCGAAATACGCCGGCACGACGGCCGGATCCCCGGTGTGCTCCATCTGCAGCCGACGGGTCAGTCCACGGCACTGGCGGTCGAGGTCCCAGCCGAGGAGACCACGGTCCTGGTCGCCGTGGACCTCCCCGGCATGGACACCTCGCTGCTGCACCACCTGGCCACCGCCGCCGCAGTGGAAGCCGCCCGCCAGGCGATGGTCCGGGAGCACGAGCGCCGGCTCGGCGCCGAACTGCTCGCCCATCTCCTCGACACCAGGATGGATGAAGCCACCGCGCGCCGGGAGCTGGCCGCTGCCGGACTCGACCCGGCCCACTGCGTCGTGGTAGCCGTACCGCACGACGACGGGCCCGGCCAGCGCGACCTTCATCTGACACTGGGCCGCCGCCGGATGCCCCATCTGCTGCTGAAGCGCGGCATCCTGCTGTTCGCCCTGCTGCGCGACGACCCGTCCGATTTCGCCGCCGTGCGCCAGAAGCTCGGGCCGCAGGTCGCCCTCGGGGTGAGTGCCCTCGTGGGCAGGCCCGAGCGCCTTCCCGCCGCCCAGCGCGAGGCCGTATGGGCGCTGTCCCTGGCCCACAGCTCACCCGACGGCATGGCTCGCTACGGAGACGACACGGCGTATACGGTGCTGCGCAGCACCGAAGAGGCGCAGGCGCTCGTCGACCGTATCCTCGGCCCCCTGCTCGCGTACGACACGGCCAACGGCACCGACCTCACCCGGTCGCTCGAGGTCTTTCTGCGTAACCGCCGCTCGTGGCAACGCACCGCGGCCGCCCTGAACGTGCACAAGCAGACCGTCATGTACCGGATGCAGCGGGTGGAACAGCTCACCGGCCGCACGCTCGCGGAGACCGCGGACCTCACCGAACTGTGGATCGCCTACCAGGCCCGGTCGCTGCTCTCCGGTGTCCCGCAACCCGGCACCTCGGCCCGCAGCGAGTCGTCGATCCGGGCATAGAGTGCCGTTGCGAGGGTGTCCAGGTCTTTCGTCACACCTCGACATTGGACGCCCTTGTCCCATGTCTGCAGGCGATCCCTTGGACTCATTCATCTAGTGTGGACGGCTCCTACGACGGGGGCCGACCAGTACCGGGACCGCCGCGCGCCCAACCCGCGGGAGCGGATCCGTACTTCGACACACGAGGTGCCGCGATTGGCGTCGATACAACGGGCATGCGAGCAGTGCGGCGGTCGCATCGCGGCAGCCGCCCCCGGTGGGCAGGGCGGGAAGCCGGGGGGAGGCCGCCCTGCCAAGTACTGTTCCGGCGCGTGCCGGCAGCGCGCCTTCCGTGCACGATCCGCCTTCACGCGGGCCGCGGAGCGTACGGGAGCGCGGAGGGCGCCGGATCCTCCGCCGGGCGGCGAGTTACCCAAACCGCTCGACCGGTTCATCGGACGAGCCGAGGAGCTGGCGCGGCTGCGTCCACTGCTGCGGTCATCCCGTCTGCTGACCCTGGTCGGCCCTGGCGGGTCCGGCAAGTCCCGGCTGGCGTTGGAGCTGGCAGGCGGCAGACGCAGGGGACCGAAGCTCGAGGCGCGCCTGGTCGAGCTCGACCCGCTGCGTGACGGTGGGCTGCTCGCGCAGTTCATGGCCGCGGAGCTCGGAGTCGCCGAGCGCGGCGGACCCGTCACCGAGTCGCTGGTACGCGCGGTGAGCGCCCCGGGGCTTGTGCTGATGCTCGACAACTGCGAGCACCTGGCCGAGCCATGCGCCGAGCTGGCCGCCCTGCTGCTACGGCGCTGCCCCAGCCTGCGCATTGTGGCCACCAGCCGCGAGCCGCTGCGTATCCCCGGCGAAGTGGTGTTCCGCGTCGGCGAACTCGGGCTGCCGACTGCCCGTGCGTCGGGGGACATCGGTGAGGCGCTCCGCTCGGACGCGGTCAGGCTGTTCGTGGAGCGCGCGCGGGCCTGCGCGCCGGACTTCGAGCTGACGTCGGGCAACGTGGCGGCCGTAACGGAGATCTGCCGTCGACTGGACGGCCTGCCGCTGGCGATCGAGCTGGCGGCGCGCCGGGTCGCCGGCCTGCCGCTCGCCCAGATCCTGACCGGGCTCGACGATCAGCTCAGCCTGCTGACCGACGGAAACCGGATCGGGCCGGCTCGGCACCGCGAACTGGCGGCGGCGATCGAGTGGAGCCACCGTCTGCTGGACCCCGGGGAACAAGCCGTCTTTCGCCGAGTGTCGATCCTGGTGGGGGGCTTCGACATCGCGGGTGCGCGTACGGTGTGCGCCACGGACGAGGTGGATCCCGGTTCGCTACTGCGCCTGCTGTGCGCGCTGGAGGCGAAGTCACTGCTGGTCCGGGTGCCGGGAGAGGACGAGAACGTACGGTTCCGCCAGCTGAGCGCGATCCGCGCCTATGGCTTGCGCCGCCTGAGTGTCGCCGGTGAACTGCCTGCCGTACGAGAGCGGGCACTTGACTGGCTGGCGCAGCTGACCAGTCTTGGCTCCGACAGCGTTCTGACCGGTGCCGTACCCCCTGAGGTGCTGGCCGAGCGAGAGAATCTCGCCGCGGCGGTGAGCTGTACCGGCGCCGGCGACGGGGACCGGCACGTACAGCTGGCCGTCGCCATGGCCCGGGTGCACCGCGACCAAGGCCAGCTGACGGCCTGTCGAAAGCTGCTGACCACGGCCGTAGAGCAGGTTCCCCGCTCCCGGTACCGCGGTGAGGCGCTGGCGCTGGCCGCACGGGTCGCCTGCATGCGGTCCGACCATGCCGAAGGGCTGCGGCTGGCCACAGAGGCAGTGGCCGCGGTCCGAGGCCAGGACCACCCGGCCGCGCTGGTTGACGCTCTGGACGCGTGGGCGGTGGCGCTGGTGTGCGGGCGGAAGTTCACGGCCGCGGTGGAGGTCTACCGGGAGTGTCTGAAGACCACCGGCACGCTCGCCCGGCCGTCGGCCACGGCCGTCTACGCGCACCGCCTCGCCTGGGCACTGCAGCATGTGGGTGCCGTAGCCGAGGCGCAGGAACTGCTGGCGCAGTGGCTGCCTGTCCTGCGTGAGCAGGCCACGCCGCAGCATCAGGCCGCGGCCGCGCACACAGCCGGCGCGCTCCACCTGGCCGCGGGCGACCTGGACGCTGCCGAGGAAGCGTTCGTCGAGGTACTGCGCCAGGCGCCGCCGGACAGCTTCCACGCCCTGTACCCGGTGGAAGGTCTGGCGATTGTCGCGGCGGAGCGCGGTGACCTGCGGCGGGCTCTACGACTGTCGGCGGCCGCGGCTGCGGTGCGCGAACGGATCGGCGTACCGGCCGAAGCACTGTGGCAGGAACGGGTCGACGCCGTGAGGGAACGGGCCACGAGCCGGCTCGGCGCGGCGACCGCCGAGGCAGCCGTGGCCGCTGGGCGGCTGCTGCACGGACCGAGCCTGGTCGGACATGCCCTGAGGGAAGCACCGCGGGATTCTGGCAGCCGCGCCGGCGCGGCGGATGCCGGTCCGTTGACCGAACGGGAGCTGCAGATCGCCGTACTGGTTGCCGACGGGCTCACCAACGGCCAGGTGGCGGAGCGGCTGAACCTTTCGCCTCGTACGGTCGCCTCCCATCTGGACCGTATCCGCGACAAATTGGGGCTGCGGTCGCGCACGAGGATCGCCCTGTGGGTCGCCGCTCGCGGGGACTGGCCGCACCGGTCGCCGTCTGTTGCCGACGGAGAGGTTCCGTAACGCCGCGAGATCCTCCGTCATCTGAGGGATGTGCCCGTGGCGTGACCTGTCGCAGGCTCGGTGCCGGGCGAGTCCGCGGCACCGTATGCCGCGCGTCACGCCGCCCGTACCCCAAGCACCGACACGGCCCGAGGGCCCTCGGCCGATCGGGCCAACACCCCCCCGCAAGGAGCGCCATGCGGCACAACCATCACGATCCGGAGCCCGGCGATCTGGCACGCCCAGCCGTCGTGGCGGATCAGTCGGGCGAGCAGCCCGCCGCGGATCCCAGTTCCCGCCGGAGCTTTATCCGCACCGGCTCACTGGGCGTGACCTCGGTCGCCATCGCCGCGGCCGGCATGTCCTCGGCGAGCCTGTCCGCTGCGGCAGCATCACCGGTCGCCGCGCGGCCTCGCAGCGGCCCGCTTGCCGTCACCCCGGCCTGCTCCGGGCACGAGACGCCGGCGGCCATGGAGGGCCCGCTGTTCAAACCGAACTCCCCGCAGCGGACGAACCTCATCACCCCGGCGACCAGCGGGGTCGAGCTGTACCTGCGCGGCGTGGTGTACGACACGGAGTGCCAAACACTCGCCGACTGCCAGCTGGAGTTCTGGCAGTGCGACCAGAACGGCGACTACGACACGGCTGGATTCTCACTGCGCGGCCACCAGTTCACCTCCGCACGAGGCGAGTACCGCCTGGACACCATCATTCCGCGGGATTACTGGGGCCGTTGGGGGCAGCGAGCGCCACACATCCACACCCAGGTCCAGGTGGCCGGGGGACCGCTGCTGGTCACCCAGCTGGGCTTCCCGGACGACACCCAGGCATACGGCCGGGACTTCGCCGCCCTCAACGCCAGGGACACCATCCTCAACCGCGCCTGCACCATCGCGCTCAAGCCCCGGCAAGGCGGCGGTTACACCGGGACCTTCGACTTCGTCATCAAGACCACGGCATGACGCCGGAATCTGCGAAACGCCAAAAGGAAACGCCATGACTGTGAGCACTCCCCACGGGAGCATCAAGCCCAGGCGGCAGATGAGGCGGGCGGTGGTGTCAGCCGTCGTCGCCACGCTGTCGCTGGGCGCCGCCGCACTGGTCGGCATCCATGCCTCCAGCCAGGAGACCGAAGGCGCCGGCTCGGCCTCCTCAGTGGCGCAAACCAGCCGGGAGGGCACCGCCTGGCAGGCGACGAAGGTGCCGTTCGACAAGGGCGACATCACAGCGGTGGCCGCGCTCGGGGAGAAGCAGGCGTGGGCGGTCGGCTACAACCTGAAGAGCGACACCAGCCTCGAACCGCTCGCGCTGCGGTGGGACGGCACCTCCTGGACCCAGGAGTCCACCCTGCCGACGGGAAGCTTTCCCCAGTCCCTCGCGGTGCGGGCGGCCGACGACATATGGGTGGCCGGCGTCGGCACCGCGCACTGGGACGGCAAGACATGGACCAACCGTCAGCTGCAGCGGGACCCGGGCGGGCGGGTCATGCCCGACACGATCGTCACCAGCGCCGACGGGGGAGTCTGGACAGCCGGGCGGGCGGTTCCGGGCTCGGCGAAGAACGCCGTACCCGCCATCCAGTCCTGGGACGGCAACAGCTGGCAGCGTCAGGCCCTGCCCGAGGTCGGCAAGGGCGAGCTGAGCAGCATCGTGGCAGTGGCCAAGAACGACGTCTGGGCAGCGGGCACCGCCTATGCGACCGATGAGAACTCCGCTCAGACCCCGCTGCTGCTTCACTTCGACGGTACGTCCTGGAAGAAGGCCGACGCGCCGGGAGCGTCACGCAAGGCAGCCTGGATCAGCGGTCTGACGGCCATCGGCCCCGACGACATCTGGGCTGTCGGCGGCAGCACGACCGCGGAGTACGACCGCCCCTTCGCCCTGCACTTCGACGGTAAGAAGTGGCAGACCACCCCAACGCCGGACCTGCCGGACGGCCGGCTGCGTACCGTCGGACGAACCGCTGACGGCCGGCTGCTGGCGATCGGCGGCAAGGGCGCCGTCTCCGTCGCCCTGCGCTGGAACAGCGACGCCCAGCGCTGGACCGCGGTCTCTGCCCCGGACATCGTCGTCAGGGGTACGACCACCGTCCCGCGCAGCTCCACCCTGTGGGCGGCCGGAATCGCCAAGAAGGGCGATCTGGTGCCGGAGATCACCCGCTTCACGGGCTGATCACACGACCGCCGGCGCACAAGCCGCAGCGCACCAGCAAAGGCGCCCAGTCCGCTGCTGGTGCGCTGCACCGCCCGCCCGCTCCGCCAGTGTCCACCCGGGACAGGAGGGCACCGCGGTCGCGGGGTCCGCACCGCGGACCACCTCGGCGAACCGTACGGTCTCGCGCTCGATCGCCTCCCGGTACGTCTCGTATGGCAGCTGATGCCCTGGCAGGCTCGTGGTGTCCATCTGCTTCAGCCTGATCTTGCGAGGAACCCCGGGCGTTC
>NZ_JBUEGC010000069.1:0-25654 GCF_054963655.1 Streptomyces sp. HSS9-12
AAAGGCCATCAGTATGCAGCCCATGGAGCGGGCGCCCTCGGTGCCGGAGGAACCGTAGATGAGAGTGCACACCGGGGCGCCGAGCGACAGGAAGCTGAAGGCGATGGGCACGATCGCCACCGCCGAGTTACGCAGCCCCTGGGAGATGTCGTCGCGCACCGCGCCCGTGTCCCCGTCCGCCGCGGCGCGGGACAGCCTCGGCAGCAGAGCCGCCATCACAGAGACGGTGACGATCGCCTGCGGCATGCCCCATATGAGCTGGGCATTGGAGTACGCGATGTACCCGGCACCATCGTGCCCCTGGTCATGAGCCAGATCACCCGCCCACGTAGAGAGCTGGGAGACGACGAGGACACCGGCCTGGTTGGCCAGCACGAACAGGACGGTCCACTTGGCCAGCTTGGCTGCCTTGCCCAGGCCGTGGCCCTTCCAGTCAAAGCGCAGCCGGAGCCGGAAACCCGTCTCGCGCAAGTACGGGATCATGGCCAGCGCTTGGACGACGAGACCCAGCAACGTACCGACCCCGAGGAGCCGGACACCTTCCCGCGGGATGGTCCGCACACCCAATCCTGAGGTCTCCGCCGTGCCATAGACCCAGATGAACATAATCAGCGTTGCGATGATGATGATGTTGTTCAGGACCGGAGTCCACATCATCGCGCCGAACTTTCCTCGCGCATTGAGAACCTGGCCAAGTACGACGTGCACGCCCATGAAGAAGATCGTGGGCAAGCAGTAGTGGATGAAGGCGATGGCCACCCCGTTGGCTGCCGGATTCTCGGCGAGCTTTACCGACATCAGCCGGACGAGCAGCGGTGCGGCCGTAACAGCCAGCACGGTCAGCGCGCCGAGGATCACCATCACCAGCGTCAGTAGCCGGTTCGCATAGGCCTCACCGCCGTCCTCATCCTCCTTCATCGCACGGACCAACTGGGGTACGAAGACGGAGTTGAGGCCGCCGCCGACAGTGAGAATGTAGATCATCGTCGGCAGTGTGATGGCCAGTTGAAAGGTGTCTCCCAGGGTCGCGGAGCCCAATGCCGCGACGATCAGTGCAGAGCGGACGAAGCCAGTGATGCGGGAGACCATCGTGCCCGCCGCCATCACCGCACTGGACTTCAGCAGGCTTGCTGCGCGGCTGCCCGACTTCTGAGCGTGCGCCGGGCCCTGCCCACCCGTGGTCTCAGCAGACGGTAGATCGCCGATCTGCTGATCGCTGAGGAGATGCGCGAAAGCCTCCCCGGCAGACGCTGCGCTGTGTGGGCCCTGGCCGCCACCACCGTCGTGCGGCGCGTTCATGGCTTCCTGCTTCCCTGTGTTTGGTCCACCGGCTGGGAGACGCCACCGATGCCCATTCTGCGGCTAGTTGGCAACGTCTACGGGGCCGGTGGCGAATGGTAGTCACCGGCCCCTCAACGCAGATTGACGGACGCCGATTCTCCTGGTTTGACGTGTCTCGTTGCCTCATATCACGTCTGGAGAATCGCTGCGGCGTCATTCAACTGACCTGGGAAAGGCAGTTGAATTTAGCACCAGTGGGTATGCCACTGACCGTCGTAGTACAGCTGCCGCCCATGCTTCATTGCCGTGGCGTTGCGGCTGCAGGTGGCCCGGCTGTAGCCGGCAGTGGTACGCGTGTTCCCGACGATGTCATCGGACCAGCCAGGTATCGCGCACTTCGTCACCGCGCGGACCTTTCGCCCGCACTTTGGCTTCTCGGTGTGTATCTGTGTGCTCCACTCGGTCCGGTCCGTCAGCGTGACCACGAAGCCGCAGGACGGATCCCTCGTGTCCGCTGTCGCGGTACCGGCCGTAATGGGCACTAACGCCGCCGCCAAGATGCTGAGCAATGCTCAGGACCTGTGGATCGGCCTCGGGTTGGACGTGGAGGGCGTACCTTCCCGAATGATCCTGTGATGGTCACCGAGTAGGCCCGCGTTCGCAGCGCGGGTCGGGAAGGCACGCCCGTGCTCAGCGTAGTGAACGCCGACGGTTCCACCGAGTCCGGCTCCCTGATCGACGAGATCGTCCGCGAGGGCGCCCGGCGGATGCTCGCCGCCGCGTTGGAGGCCGAAGTCAACCAGTACATAGCGGAGTTGGCCTCCGAGACGGATGAGGCCGGGCACCGCCTGGTGGTCCGCAACGGCCATCACCGGCCCCGCACCGTGACCACCGCCGCAGGTCCGGTCGAGGTCACGGCCCCGCGCGTGAACGACAAGAGGGTGGACGCGGCCACCGGAGAGCGGATGCGGTTCTCCTCGAAGATCCTGCCGCCGTGGTGCCGCAAGTCGCCCAAGGTCAGTGAGGTGCTGCCGCTGCTCTACCTGCACGGCCTGTCCTCAGGCGACTTCGTGCCCGCGCTGGGAGCAGTTCCTCGGCTCGGCGGCCGGCCTGTCGCCGGCCACCGTGACCAGGCTGACGAAGCAGTGGCAGGACGACCACGCCGCATTCCAGCAGCGCGACCTCGCCGAGTCCGACTACGTGTACGTGTGGGCGGACGGGGTGCACCCCAAGGTCCGGCTCGGGCAGGCGCACTCGTGCGTTCTGGTGCTGATGGGTGTGCGTCTGGACGGCACCAAGGAGCTGATCGCGCTGGCCGAGGGGCTGCGTGAGTCGGCAGAGTCGTGGGCCGACCTGCTGCGCGACTGCCGCAGGCGAGGCATGCGCGATCCCGAGCTGGTCGTCGGCGACGGCGCGATGGGTCTGTGGAAGGCCCTGGCGGAGGTGTTCCCGGCTGCCCGGCACCAGAGGTGCTGGGTCCACAAGGCCCGGAATATCACGAACGCCCTGCCGAAGTCCGCACAGCCGGGCGCGACCAAGGCGATGCAGGAGATCTACAACGCCGAGGACCGCGCGCACGCCGAGAAGGCGATCGAGGCGTTTGCGAAGACCTACGGCGCCAAGTTCCCCAAGGCCGTCGCGAAGATCACCAACGACCGGGAGGAGCTGCTGGCGTTCTACGACTTCCCCGCCGAGCACTGGATCCATTTGCGGACCACGAATCCGATCGAGTCGGCCTTCTCCACCGTCAAGCTCCGCACCAAGGTCACCCGCGGCGCCGGCAGCCCGGCCGCAGCCCTGGCGATGGTGTTCAAGCTCGTCGAGTCCGCCCAGGCCCGCTGGCGCGCAGTCACCGGAGCCCACCTCGTCGCCCTGGTCCGTGCGGGCGCCAAGTTCGAGAACGGCGTCCTGGTCGAGCGCGCAGAAGCCGCTGCTGCCTGATCACGAGTCACCCGAACCACAGCTCTTGACAATTGCTCCGGGCACGCTTACTGACAAGAGATGTTCCAGGTATCCTCGTTCCCCTTGTGCGAATACTTGGCATCTTCACGTCTCGGCTGCCGGATTACCTTCCTAACCTCGCCCTCACCGTACTGCAACCAGTATTGCCCCCGAGTGTCCTTATAGGTGAGTGATAGATGGCTATTCTCCAGCGGATATTTGAAGCTATACGTCTCCTTAGTGCACCCATCGATATATCCGAATTCTACATATTCGATCACTTCGGAGTCCGAGCCGGGAGACTTATGGACATTCAGGATTACTGAATTGAGTTCTCTTTGGTCACGATTGCGTACGGTGACTCTATCTACCTCGCCGTTGTCGTCCCGTCCGAAACTCCATGAGACCTTGGGGATCAATTCCTGCTCGGAAAGCTCATTCTGTTTCAGTGCGAGTCGGTTCTGTTCCTCTGCAATTTGGCTCTGCCGAATGTACGTGACTACGGACACAACAAGGGCCAGGACTGCGATCAAAGCGGCGCTGACCTGGGCGTAGTTGGCCCACTTGGTGGACCGATCATCGGCGCCACTAGCAGACGATGACCCGCCAGGTGTTTGGTTCTTCCGTTCCACGGTCCACCTCCGACCGTCTGCGCTGGCCTGTTAATATCAACGATCCATTCATTGGGGGAAAGACCTTCATCTGGGCACGGATGCTGCTGGTGCATTACTCCAGTACAAGGCGAGGACCGCGACTGCACATCCCCCAACCGAGACGCCACGTGGCATCCCCCGTTTGGCGGAGTCCGCCAGCGTGTATCAGTGGTAGGCCCGTCTTCTGGATCAAGGAGGACGACCGTTCTGATCAGCCTGACGGCGTTTACGCGACCACCGCACCTAGCGAAGCCGTCGATGCTCGCACCGTCGCGCCTGGCGTCTGGGGCGAGCTCACCGATCGCGCCTGGGGAGCGCCCCTCAGTAACAGTTTCCGCGTCCATCAAGGAACAGCCCCACACAACAGGTCGCACGCACAACTCTCCCGTCACTCACAGCAGTGGACAGCCGGAGGTTCAGTGAACAAGACGACGCAACAGAGCAAGGAGTCCTGGAGGTGTTCGGCGACTGGCTGAGCCTCCACGATGTGAGCGTCCCTGAGACCATTGGGTGGTCAGCCAGCGAGACGTTCACTCGATGGCTCTGGGTGCACTCCGGAGAGCTGGTGACCGCGAGCGCCGACGCGACGGCCAAGAAGGCCGAGATCCCCCCGGTGCGGCACTCCGGCTGAGTGTCTAACTGCGCTACAACCGTGGCGTACTACGGCGAACTACCAGGGACGTTCAGGGATCGTCGTCCCAGGTCAACGATGCACCGACTGCAGTCCGGACGAGTGCTCGAATTGCTTCGGGACGAAGAGGTCGTGGGTTCAAATCTCGCCACCCCGACTGAAGAAACACCAGGTCAGGCCCGGTTTCCTCGCAAGGGAAGCCGGGCCTGATGGGTTTCCTGGACCGCTTTGGGAGTGAGTTGGGAGTGGATCATGGAAGCTTGCTCCCCGACGAGGCGAAGCGGCAGTCCTCACTCTTGGGCTGGCCAGCATTGGCAGTGGCCAGGCCCACGGTCGACGAGCGATTCGCAATCTGGGGCATTCGCGGGCCCAGGGGCAGGGGCTGTTAATGGCGCGGCAGGTAACTCCGCCTGTTTTCGAAGCCGCCCATTCCGCCGCGCAGGGCGGTGTGAACTCTCAGGCAGATGGACGCCGTTCAGGTGTGCCTTCTGTCGGCCACCAAATTGAGCTCTCTACCGAACCCAGGGCCGCTCAGTTCCGTACCGAGCAACTCACAACGCGACCGCTTGTCCGCATGCCGGGGACCGAGCCAGAACTGCTGCCCGGCGCCCACTTCCATGTGCTGGGGTCAAGGGGTTGCAGGTTCAAATCCTGCCGTCCCGACGGTGCATGAAGCCCGCTGAGTTGGAGGAGAACTCCGCGGCCCGCACGACGGGCAGCAGGGCAGCTGGGCAGGCACCGGGGCCCGCGCCTGTGGGCCCCGGCCTGGAGAGCTAGATGCAAGGAGCGGCCGGCGATCGTGCTTCGGTCGTAGCCCCCGGCCCGGGGGCTACGACCCTCGCAGGGCCGACCAGAGTGACCGCCCCGCGGAGGGGCCATCGTCTTATTCGCCATCGCTTTATTCAGGGACGGCAGCTGCGCGCATCATGACGCAGTCGAACTCCACTACCCGTCCCGTCGAGGCCTCGCGCGTCACCGGATACATGCCCGTGATCTCGAACCCACTGCTCTCATACGTGGCGATGGCCTCGCCCATCTGAGGGCTCCCCTCATAGAGCCGCAGCACCGCAACCTCGGACTGCATCCCCACGAAGTCCTTGATCCGTTCCCCGGCGCCCGCGAACACCTCCAGGTCGTACCCCTGGGTGTCCATCTTCAGATAGGGCCGGGGAGCGGTTATGCCAGCCAGCGCCTTCTCCATCACGCCGTCCAGCCGACGGATCTCGATCTCCTCGGTGCGCGTCTTCGCGAACCGCCGATAGCGCTCCTTACCGTAGTCGCTTGGCGGAAGCAACGAGTTCATGGAGTTCCAGTCCACGTGGATGGACTGGACAGCGTCCTCACGCCCGAGACCGAAAGGATGCACCCACCATTCGGGATCATGCTCCGCGGCCCGCTGCAGCTTCGCGAAGGCCTCCGCGGTGGGTTCGAAGGAGACGATCCGGCCCGTGTAGCCGAGTTTGCGCAGGCGCTTCCCGTACTGCCCGGCATTGGCGCCCACGTCGAAGACGCAGTTCACCTCGTACTGCTCCAGCAGGGCGGCCACATGGTGGGTGCACAGATACGTGGCGGCCGCCAGCTGGAACGAACGTTCGTCGGCCGACGCCCTCTCGTCGAGAAGGAGGTGGGCTCCGGTGTCGCCGAGCCGCACGCTCGTCCACGCCCCGCTCGGGTCGGCACGACCGCGGGTGACCACCCACGTATCCGCCTCCACCCGCGTCACCCTATGCCGACCGCTGCGGCGGGTGACCAGATCGGCGTCCCGCCCAACGGGAACGCGCGTGCGCTTGCCGCGCCGGGAAAGCACCGCAGCGCCCGAGCCGAGATCGAGCACCTCCACACCGATTCGGGGAAGCACATTGAGCAGTCTTCTGTAAAGGGTTGGCATCAAGACAGCGTCGCAGACACCACGGCGCATCGGCTCCCCCTTACGGCCCAGTAACCGGTATCACCGAACGTGCCTTATCTCACCGTGGAGTTGACGGTGGTTGTACCAGTCGACCACTCGACGCTGGCGAGCTCGACGTGCGAGAGCGTCCTCCAAGGCCGCCTCCGCAAGCCGCCGGACCACGCCACAGGGCGCTCGATCGTCCAGCGGTGCCGGCTCAGCCGAAGACTCGATGCCCTTACGGGCGATCCGAGGCGTGGTGTTCCGGGAGCGAAGCCATTTGTGCAGGTAGTCGTAGCTCTAGGACTTTATTGGACGCTTAGGGTACAACCCGTAGGGTGGCACCCAATGGCTACTGAGAGCACCAAGACCACCGAAGCCACCGACCGCAACCCCGAGAGCGGGCAGAAGAAGATCCCGGATCCGGTACGGGCCCGGGAGCCCTCCCTCGACAAGGCCAGGGACGAGGAGGGAGTGGACACCCGCGCCTCCCACGCTGCGGATGACGACTTCCTGGATGCCCCTACCGACATCCCCCCAGCTGACGGTTTCGCGGCGGGTGCAGCCGCCGTCGTCAGCGCCGGATTGGGGCTCTGTTCCCTCACCGGCACCGCCCTCAGCGACATGCTGCGCTCACGCATGGAGCTGCTCGGCCAGATCGAGGCTGCCACCGGCCGTGGCGGCGGCCAGATCAATGCCTTGTACAGCACCCCCTGGCACACCGCGGCCCTCCTGAACGGCATCTTCGCCCTAGCCGCCGTCGTCATCGGCGGTGTGCTGGTGGCCGTACACGCGCGGCGGGCCGACACCCGGCCCTGGGTGAAGGCCGTCGCCTTGGGCGGCGTCGTTCTCGGCGCGATCGGGCTGCTCGTAGCGAGCGGTATGTACCTGGACCTCTTCGCAAGCGCGCCTGAGCTGCCAACTTCCCGAGGTACGGGCTGAGTACGTTGTTGTGGCCACTTGGATCTGCCGATTGGAGCAGGTAGCGCGGCCGACCAATATGCTCGATCACTCGGGGTGTCCTGACGCCGGATCAATGGCACGAGTATCCCCGTCTCTCGTACGAACCTCCGTACGGTCGGTAACGGAGCCGAGGCTCAACCAACGGCACGCTCCCGAGGCGTTGGGCGGATGCCTCCGTCCGCTCACCATCCTCTCGGATGGAGCGTTACCGGCTCGCGCTGTGGACGCTGACGGTTACGGCTGATCTGCAGCGCCCTTGGTTCTCTGTTCCGACCCCTTGTGGATCGCGTCACGTGATCCGTTACTCTTGGGTACAGCCCGATCGCTGGTGCATCCCCCGTCGCCAGCGGTCGGGCGCTTCCATGTCCTGCGGAGAGCATCAACAACCACACACCCCGGTGCGGCAAGAAACAGCCGGGCCGCGGATGTCCTCATGGCCGGTCGGCCTGCGAGGGTATCGGGTACGCACCACCATGGGAGGACGAGGGTTCTGCCGCAGCCCCACATCCAGCCACTCCTGCAGCATGAGCCGTTTGAGCATGATCCCCGGTCCGTAGCGGACGTACCAGCGTGCCGGTACCAATAGAGGCGTCCACGGTGGCGGCACCAGGTGCGTCTCAGAGGGTGGCGGACGCGTCGCAGCATGCCGCGACCGTACGAGCCCCTCCCGCCCGCGGCAAGGTCTCCCTGAGCTCGGGAGCCACGTTATTCGAAGAGGTCCGCGGGCTCGATGACGTGATCGTCCACGCTGATGACCCTGGGCAGTTCGTTGGCACTACTCGCGTTGCTCGTCACGTCGTTACCCCCTACTGCCTGGCGATTCTCGCAGGGATTTACTCACGGCTCGTCAGGTTGGGCCCCGGATGTGCTCCGCGTGCGCCGCGGAATGTGCCTGTGCGGCGGGAGCAGCGAAGCCGCCCAGCGCGGCTGCCGTAGCCAGCGGCGAAGAGTGCGCGTCTGCGCATCTGTCTCCCTCATTGAGTGAAGAGGAACCCGCCGGACAGACGACACGACGGGTGTGAAGCGTCGGCTTCAAACGCGTGCGGCACTCGCCGGAATCGGGGGTCCACCCTCAGGCACGCGAGGCGCGCAGCGAGTACATCAGGGGGACACGGGGCCGGTCGGCGGGAAAGCGGAAGGCGCCGTCGTCGCGGCGCTCCAGTGCGCCGAAGCGCTGAAAGAGCGTCAGGTCGTGCTCGTGCAGGAAATCGATGCGCAGCCCTGCCGCGGCCAGTGCCGAGACGACCTCGCCGATCGGGTGCTGCCACTCCACGCTGCGGTTACTGACCGTGGGCGCGTCGAAATCCGTGTACGTGCCGGGCGTCTCGTCGACCCACGCATCGCGGCTGAAGTAGTCGTAGACGACATGGGATCCGGTGCCGTTGTCGAGGATGTCCGTCAGCGGGTGGAATTCGGCAAGGTAGAGGAAGCCGCCCGGGGCGATGAGGGAGGCGGCGGTCTCCGCCCAGCGGTCGATGTCGGGCAGCCAGCACAGGGCGCCCACGCCCGTGTAGACGATGTCGTACGAGACATCGGGGACGGCCTCGGCCGCGTCGTAGACATCGGCGGCGACGAAGGCCGCCTGGTCCGGTGACAGCCCGATGTCGGCCGCGAGTTCGCGGGCGGCCTCGATGGCCGGCTCGGAGAAGTCGAGACCGACGACCTGGGCGGCGCCGCGCCGCGCCCAGGAGAGGGTGTCCAGCCCGATGTGGCACTGGAGGTGGAGAAGCGTACGCCCCGTGACGTCGCCGACCTCGTCGATCTCGAACGCGCGCAGGGAGTCCTTGCCCTGGCGGAAGGCGTCGAGGTCGTAGTAGTCGCTCGCGAGGTGGATCGGGACGCGCTCGTCCCAACGGGCGCGGTTGGCCTCGCGCCAGTCGTCGGGAACGCCGGACATGTACATGGGAGGCGACGTTATCCACAGGCACGCCCACCCGCCAGCGGCTTGTCGGCGATCCCCCGCACAATGGGGTCCATGACTGACGACACCACCGAGGCCACCGGCTCCAGCGGGTCCACCGACGCCGAGCCCATGCCGGACTGGGAGAAGCGCTTCAGGGCGCCGCGGGTCGGACTGCCCGACTGGGCGGAGGACGCCCCGGAGCGGTCACTGTTCGTGGCGAACACCACAGGGACCTACGAGCTGTACGCGTGGGACCGTGCGACCGGGAGCCAACGGCAGGTGACGGACCGGCCGAACGGCACGACGGACGGTGTGCTGTCCCCGGACGGCGAGTGGATCTGGTGGTTCAGCGACACCGACGGTGACGAGTTCGGGGTATGGCTGCGGCAGCCCTTCGGTGGTGGCGAGGACGAACCCGCCACACCGGGGCTGGAGCCCTCGTACCCGGCCGGACTGGCGCTGGGCCGGGACGGTACGGCGGTCGTCGGGCGGTCCACGGACGAGGAAGGGTCGACGATCCACGTCGTACGCCCCGGAGGCGAGCCCGTGGAGATCTACCGGCACCGCGAGTCGGCGGGCGTGGGCGGCCTGTCCCGCGACGGCTCGCTGATCGCGATCGAGCACACCGAACACGGCGACGCGATGCACGCGGCGCTGCGGGTGGTACGGCTCGACGGCACGACCGTGGCCGAGCTGGACGACACCAAGGGCGGGACCGTGGAGCTGGGCCTGAACTGCTGGGGTTTCTCCCCGGTGGACGGCGATGCCCGGCTGCTCGTGGGGCACCAGCGCAGCGGGCGCTGGGAGCCGATGATCTGGGATCCGCTGACGGGCGTGGAGACGGCCCTGGCCATCGAGCTGCCCGGTGACATCGGCGCGGACTGGTATCCGGACGGCTCGGCACTGCTGATCGAGCACAGCCACCAGGCGCGCAGCGAGCTGTGGCGGTACGAGCCGGCGACCGGGGAGCTGGTACGGCTCCAGACCCCGGCGGGGACGGTGTCCGGGGCCACGGCCCGGCCGGACGGCTCAGTGGAGTTCCTGTGGTCCTCCGCCGCGCTGCCGCCAGTGGTGCGATCGACAACCGGGCGGGCGGTTCTGGATCCGCCCGGGACGAAGGCACCCGCATCCGTACCGGTCACCGATGCCTGGGTGGAGGGCCCGGGCGGCCGGGTGCACGCCCTGGTGCAGAAGCCGGAGGGGGAGGGCCCGTTCCCGACGGTCTTCGACATACACGGCGGGCCGACCTGGCACGACTCCGACGCCTTCGCGGCGGGCCCGGCAGCCTGGGTGGACCACGGCTTCGCGGTGGTCCGCGTGAACTACCGCGGCTCCACCGGGTACGGCCGGGAATGGACCGACGCGCTCAAGCACCGGGTCGGGCTGATCGAGCTCGAGGACATCGCGGCGGTGCGTGAGTGGGCGGTCGCCTCCGGGCTCGCGGATCCGGAGCGGCTGGTGCTGGCGGGCGGCTCATGGGGCGGGTATCTGACGCTGCTTGGGCTCGGGACGCAGCCGGAGGCGTGGGCGCTGGGCCTGGCGGCGGTGCCGGTGGCGGACTACGTCACCGCGTACCACGACGAGATGGAGGCTCTGAAGTCCATGGACCGCACTCTGCTGGGCGGAACGCCCGAGGAGGTGCCGGAGCGGTACGAGGCGTCGTCGCCGTTGACGTATGCGGACCAGGTACGGGCGCCGGTCTACATCTCGGCGGGCGTGAACGATCCGCGCTGCCCGATCCGTCAGGTGGAGAACTACGTCCGGAGGCTGGAGGAGAGGGGGGTGCCACACGAGGTGTACCGGTACGACGCGGGGCACGGGTCGCTGGTGGTGGAGGAGCGGATCAAGCAGCTCCGGTTGGAGATCGACTTCGCGATGCGCTACTTGCCGGGGGCGGCGGGCTCCGCACCTGCTGCGGACTGAGTGTCCGCGGTCGGTTCCGTGTCCGCGGCCGGTTCCGTAGCCGCTTCGGGTCCGGGGCCGGCGGCCGGTTCCGTGTCCGCCGCGGGTTCCGTGCCCCCGGCGGGGCCGGTCGTCTGCTCGGGGAGGAGGCCCAAGGCCAGATCGCGCTGGACCTCCACCTCCCGGCGGTAGAGCCGGAACCACATGAAGACGACGAAGCCCGCGAACACGAACCACTCGCCGGTGTAGCCGAGGTTCTGGAAGGCCTTGAGATCCAGGCCGCTGCCCGGTGCGGCGGCCGGGGGCACGGGGCGCAGCGCGCCCGGTGCCTCGGGCAGGGTGATCCAGGCGTCGTACACCTGGTACGGCACCAGGTTGACCAGCGAGGCCGCGCTGATGATGCCGAGCTGTCCGTCGGGGAGCCCGCCATCCGCGTGCACGCCCTCGGTGCCCTGGTTCTCCGAGGCCTGCAGCGCACCGGTGACGGTGACCTTGCCGGCGGGCGGGGCGGGGACACCGGCGGTACGGGCGTGGCCGGGGAGCCAGCCGCGGACGACCGGCAGCGCGTCGCCCCCGTCCGTACGGAGCAGGGTCAGCACGTAGAAGCCACGCTTGTCACCCAACGTGCGGTCGGGCACGAGGAATTGGGCGTGGGCGTCGTAGCGGCCGGTCGCGGTGGCAAGCCGTCCCGACGTGTCCTTGGTGACCGGCAGCAGATCAGCCAGCGGCTCGGCGGCCTCCCGAGCGTGGGCGCGCTGGTCCTGCTGCTGCTCCTGATGGGTTGCGACGCGCGCCTCGAAGCGGCCGAGCTGCCAGCTGCCCATGAACAGGCAGAAGGGCACGCCGAGAGCGACGAAGAGGTTGATCCCCCACCATCGGGGAGTCAGCAGGAACCGGTACACACCCCCACGGTACGGGCCCCCAACGGGATGCCCCCCGCGGGGGTGGGGCTGCACCGGCGCGGAGCGCCGTGTCCGGCGCCGACCACCGGCGGGGGAGTCGCCCACACCACGTCCCGCGCCCACCCCTACAAGCTCGCCGAAACCGGTGGCGCTCGCCGTGGGGCCGTACTTCGCTCCGGGTCAATCCCCCGCCCCTTTTCCAGAGACGGTGTGCGGGAAAAGACGCCCCGGCCGCCGGCCAGCGCCGTGCCCCGCGCGGGTCAGCCGACAGGGCTGGGTCCGGTCAGGATGCTGCCAGGGCCCCGGTGCGGTAGATCGTGCCGCCGCAGGCGTGGCTGATCGTCGCGCCGGCGGCCTCCGGCGCGCCGGCCTGCGGGGTGTGGCTGAGCGCCACGCTCCCTTCCTGCTGTGCGCCCGACTCCTGCGCGGTCCCATCCGACGCCGGCTGCGATGCCGGGTCGCCCCCGCTGCCCGTGCTCCCCGAGCTGCCTGGGTCCGGCGAGGCCTCCTGCGTCGGACAGCCGCCGTTGCCCTCTTCGGCCGGAACCCACGCGTACCGGACCTCGTACGTCTCGCCGGGGCCGAGGATCACCTGCGACGGCTGCGTGGCGGGGTCGGGCAAACCGGTAGCCGCGTCACCCGTCGTGTGGTCGACGATCTGGATACGGGCCGCGTCGGCGCTGCCCTGTGCGCTGAAGGTCAGCTGCCCGCCGCCGCTGACCGTGCAGGCGCTGCTCGAGACGTTGACGACCCGGAACGCGCCGTAGACCGTGTTCGCGCCGTCGAGGGCGGCAGGCGATGCGGCGGCGCTGCCCAGCTGGTCACGCGTGCACTCGGGCGACGTGGCGGCCATGGTCCCGGACGGATTCACGCCGCCGGCTGTCGTACCGCCCGGCTCCTTGGACGCCCCGCCCTTCTTTCCGCCCTTGCCGTGCTGTCCGCCCTTGGTTGCCTTGTCGGACGGCTCTGTGCCGCCGTCCGCGCCCTGCTTCTCGTCACCGACCTGGCCCTGCGCCCCGCCCTGGACATCCTCGCTGTGACCGGCGATGGCCGGCCGGTCATTGGCGCCGCCGCTGTTGGTGACGTGGACGAGCGCCGGGACAGCTGTGCCGACGAGCAGCACCGCGGCCGCCGCACCGACGAGCGCCTGCCGCTTGCGGGCACGGCGGGCGGGGACCGCACGCCGCAGGTGGTCCAGGGAGTCGGGCGAGGGCTGAATGTCGTCGACGACTGTGTGCAGCAGCCGCCTGAGCGCCTCTTCGTCGATGCTCGGCCCGTCAGAGTCGCGCAGCCCGCCCAGGCCGTCGAGCCCGTTCGGACCGTCCGGCCCGTCCGGCCCGTGCTGTCGCTCCGGCCCGTGGTTGTTCTCGCTCATGCCGGGGCCTCCATGGCGACGCGGAGCGCCGCGATACCGCGCGAGCCGTACGCCTTGACCGAGCCGAGCGATATCCCGAGCGTTTCGGCGACCTGGGCCTCGGTCATATCGGCGAAGTAGCGCAGCACCAGGACCTCACGCTGCCGGCGTTGCAGTCCCCGCATCGCCTTGATCAATTGGTCGCGCTCCAGCTGCTCGTATGCCCCCTCCTCGGCACTGGCCATGTCAGGCATCGGCTTGGAGAGCAGCTTCAGCCCGAGGATGCGGCGGCGCAGCGCGGAACGGGACAGGTTGACGACCGTCTGCCGCAGATAGGCCAGGGTCTTCTCGGGGTCACGGACCCGGCGACGCGCCGAGTGCACACGGATGAACGCCTCCTGGACGACGTCCTCGCACGAGGCGGTGTCGTCCAGGAGCAGTGCCGCGAGTCCGAGCAGCGACCGGTAGTGGGCGCGATAGGTCTCAGTGAGGTGATCGACCGTTGTACCTGCGGCCATCGCGTCGTCAGAGCCCTCGCGCTGAGGCGATATCTGCGTCGGACGCGCGGCGGGGATAGGGGAGATCACCGGCATACCGCCGGTCGCACGCGGACCGAACGGACGCAAGATGCTTGCGCCACGCCCGGGCGCTGTTGCCATGCCGAGTACCTCTGCCACGCCTGTTGGACACGCTTCCCCCCGTCAGGGTTGTACGCGTGAGCCACCGCCATTGACGATGCTTCAAATGTTCCCATGCGTACCTTTTCTTCCCCAAATGCCCAATTTTTCATAGCGACTTTGAGAGACGGCAGCAAAGACGCTCCCCGCTCACTGCCGGTTGCAGTGAACGGGGAGCGAATAGTCGAACAGATCGACGCCCCAGTTCAAGCGACTTGGGCGCCGACGCGTTCACATATCCTTCACAGGTCCCGTAAAGCGGTCACCAAATGCCCTACGCGGCGGTGAGCTCCGCCGCGACGACCTCCGCGATCTGAGCGGTGTTGAGCGCGGCCCCCTTGCGGAGGTTGTCGCCGCACACGAACAGCTCGAGCGCGTTCGGGTCGTCCATCGAGCGGCGCACCCGCCCCACCCAGGTCGGGTCGGTGCCGACGACGTCGGCCGGCGTCGGGAACTCGCCCTCGGCCGGGTTGTCGCACAGCACCACACCCGGCGCGTTGGCGAGGATCTCGTGCGCCTTGGCGACCGTGACCTCGTTCTCGAACCGCGCGTGGACGGTCAGCGAGTGCGTGGTGATCACCGGAACGCGCACACAGGTAGCGGTGACCCGCAGGTCGGGCACCCCCAGGATCTTGCGGGACTCGTTGCGGACCTTGAGCTCCTCGGAGGTCCAGCCGTCGTCCTTGAGCGAGCCGGCGAACGGCACCACGTTGAAGGCGATCGGCGCCGGGTACGGGCCGAGCTCGCCGACGGCACGCCGTACGTCACCGGGCTGCGTGCCCAGCTCCGTACCGGCGACCTTGGTGATCTGCTCGCGGAGGGTGTCGACGCCTTCCTTGCCCGAGCCGGAGACGGCCTGGTACGAGGAGACGATCAGCTCCTGCAGACCCCACTCGGAGTGCAGTGCGCCCAGCGCGACGATCATCGACAGGGTCGTGCAGTTGGGGTTGGAGATGATGCCGCGCGGGCGGACGCGGGCCGCGTGCGCGTTCACCTCCGGCACCACCAGCGGCACATCCGGGTCCATCCGGAAGGCGCCGGAGTTGTCGACGGCGACCGCGCCCTTGGCGGCGGCGATCGGGGCCCACTGCGCCGAGACCTCGTCCGGGACATCGAACATCGCGACGTCGACGCCCTCGAACGCCTCCTCGCTCAGCGCGATGACCTCGACCTCCTCGCCGCGCACGGTGAGCTTGCGGCCGGCCGAGCGGGGCGAGGCGATGAGCCGGATCTCGCCCCAGATGTCGGCGCGCTCGGAGAGGATGCCGAGCATCACGGTGCCGACCGCGCCGGTCGCGCCGACGACGGCCAACGTGGGCTTCTTGGCGGCGGTCATCGGCCGGTACCTCCGTACACGACGGCTTCGTCGTTCTCGCTGTCCAGGCCGAAGGCGGTGTGCACCGCACGCACGGCCTCGTTGACGTCGTCCGCACGCGTCACGACAGAGATGCGGATCTCCGAGGTGGAGATAAGCTCGATGTTGACCCCGGCGCCCGACAGGGCCTCGAAGAAGCCCGCCGTAACGCCCGGATTGGTCTTCATGCCCGCGCCGACCAGCGAGATCTTGGCGATCTGGTCGTCGTAGCGCAGCGACTCGTAGCCGACGGCGCTCTTTGCCTTCTCCAGTGCCTCGATGGCCTTGGGGCCCTCGGTCTTGGGCAGGGTGAAGGAGATGTCGGTCAGTCCCGTGGACGCCGCCGACACGTTCTGCACGACCATGTCGATGTTGATGTCCGCGTCCGCGATCGCACGGAAGATCGTCGCGGCCTCGCCCGGCTTGTCGGGCACCCCGACGACCGTGACCTTGGCCTCGGACGTGTCGTGGGCAACCCCCGAGATGATCGCCTGCTCCATCGGCTGGTCCCCTTGCGGTTCGTTGCTGACCCACGTGCCCCGGAGGCCGGAGAACGACGACCGGACGTGGATCGGGATGTTGTAACGACGTGCGTACTCGACGCAGCGGTGCAGCAGCACCTTGGAGCCGGAGCTGGCCAGCTCCAGCATGTCCTCGAACGAGATCCAATCGATCTTGCGGGCCTTCTTCACCACCCGCGGATCGGCGGTGAACACACCGTCGACATCGGTGTAGATCTCGCAGACCTCGGCATCCAGCGCGGCAGCCAGGGCCACCGCTGTGGTGTCCGACCCGCCACGGCCCAGGGTGGTGATGTCCTTGCTGTCCTGCGACACACCCTGGAAGCCGGCCACGATGGCGATGTTGCCCTCGTCGACCGAGCTCCTGATCCGCCCCGGCGTGACATCGATGATGCGTGCTTTGTTGTGGACGGAGTCGGTGATGACTCCCGCCTGGCTGCCGGTGAACGACTGCGCCTCGTGACCGAGGTTTTTGATCGCCATCGCCAGCAGCGCCATGGAGATTCGCTCTCCGGCGGTCAGCAGCATGTCGAACTCACGCCCAGCAGGAATCGGAGATACCTGCTCGGCAAGCTCGATCAGCTCGTCCGTCGTGTCACCCATCGCCGAAACCACCACGACCACCTGATGGCCGTTCTTCTTGGCTTCCACGATCCGCTTGGCGACGCGCTTGATGCCCTCGGCATCCGCAACGGAGGAGCCGCCGTACTTCTGCACGACAAGGCCCACGTGCGCTCCTCGCAACTCTGTCTTCCGGGGGACCCCGAATCAGGATCCTTCGGTCGGCTCAGTTTAACGAGCAGGCGGAAACAACCAGCCCGATATCACATGGTGAGACACTTGACTCACCTCGTGATCATGCGAACTGCCCTGCCCGCTCGCGACCAACCCTGCCCCCATTGGCCCCGACCACACTGAAACGTAATTCAGGTCACATCTGCCGGGTCTGGGGCCATGTGCGCGGAAGGCTGCCGCGGGCACTCTCAGCGCCGGGCGGGACGCCCCGGACGCAGGCCCAGCGGGGCGGCGATCTCGGCGGCCATCACCCGGCCCGCCTCCTCCTCCAGCGACCCGTCGTCCGTACGTGCCGCCGTGTCCGTGTCCAGGCCGTCCAGCTCCTCGAGCGGGCTCTCCAGCCGGATGTGCGTCAGCAGCGACTGCAGCGCGCGGAGCGCGGCCGAGGCCGTCGCGCCCCAGTTGGAGAAGTACGAGAACTGCCACCACCACAGCGCCTCGGTGACCCGGCCCTCCTTGTAGTGCGCCATGCCGTGCCGCAGGTCGGTGATGATGTCGGCGAGATCATCGGAGATGCGGGAGGCGACGGGCGTGCTGCGGGGCACGTACGGGTCGAACACCTCGGAGTAGACGTCCGCCGGCTCCAGCAGGACCGCGAAGCGCTCGCGCAGGTCGTCGACGTCGTCATGCTCGGGGCCGACGTCGGGCTCGTAGCGCTCCTCCGGGACGAAGTCCTCATGCGCCCCCAGGCGGCCTCCGGCGAGGAGGAGCTGGGAGACCTCCAGCAGCAGATAGGGGATGGCGCTGCCGGGCTCGTCGCCCTTGGCCACTTCCGTGACGGCGACGATGAAGCTCTCGATCTGGTCGGCGATCTGTACGCCGAAGTCGTCCGGGTCCTGCTTGGCGTTGTGCAGCGTGGCGTCAGACATCGAGAAGTCGTCTCCCTTCGAAGGCACGGCCCAGCGTGACCTCGTCGGCGTACTCCAGGTCTCCCCCGACAGGGAGCCCGCTGGCCAGTCGCGTGACCTTCAGACCCATCGGCTTGATCATGCGCGCGAGGTACGTGGCCGTGGCCTCCCCCTCGAGGTTGGGGTCGGTGGCCAGGATCAGCTCGGTGACGGTGCCGTCGGCGAGCCGGGCCAGCAGCTCCCGGATGCGCAGATCGTCCGGGCCCACGCCCTCGATCGGGCTGATCGCCCCGCCGAGGACGTGATAGCGCCCGCGGAACTCGCGGGTCCGCTCGATTGCGACAACGTCCTTCGGCTCCTCGACGACGCAGATGACCGCCGGGTCGCGGCGCGGGTCCTGGCAGACCCGGCACTGCTCCTCCTGGGCAACGTTGCCGCAGACGCTGCAGAACCGGACCTTCTCCTTGACCTCGGTCAGTGCGTGGGCGAGCCGGCGGACGTCGGCCGGCTCGGCCTGGAGAATGTGGAAGGCGATCCGCTGCGCGCTCTTGGGACCGACGCCGGGCAGCCTGCCCAACTCGTCGATGAGGTCCTGGACCACGCCTTCGTACACGGAATGCCGTCTCCTTCTTCTTCCCTGCTACATACGCTAGTTGTTCGGTTCTAAGGGCAGGATCAGGAAATCCGGCTCGGGTCCGCGGGGCCATGTGCACCCGTGAGCCCACGGCCCACGGGTGCACAGCGCCATGGTCAGAACGGCATGCCCGGCATGCCTCCGAGGCCCTGGGCCAGCGGGCCGAGCTTCTGCTGCTGGAGCTCCTGCGCGGCGCTGTTCGCGTCACGGACCGCGGCGAGGATCAGATCCGCGAGGGTCTCCGTGTCCTCAGGATCCACGGCCTTCGGGTCGATGAACAGGCCCTGGAGGTCCCCGGTACCAGTCACCGTGGCCTTTACGAGCCCGCCGCCCGCGGAGCCCTCGACAGAGGTCGCAGCCAGTTCCTGCTGGGCCGCGGCGAGGTCCTGCTGCATCTTCTGGGCCTGCTGCAGCAGCTGCTGCATGTTGGGCTGCCCACCACCGGGAATCACGGCTTCGCTCCTGGCTTTCGACGACTTTTTTCGGTAGCCCGAGCCTACGTGGTCTCAGACCGCCGCGCTCCTGCGACGAGAGAACCACTGCCCAGCCTCGCTCGCTACGGGGGCCGCTCTCCGCGACCGGGTGCTTCGGGTGCCTGGCCCGCCTCGCGGCGACCGCCCAGATGAGGGCCGTACGGCGGCTCAGCGCGTGGATACGGGGCCGACGGCTCGGGCGCCGGGGCCGTGCGGGCGGGGGGCTACTCGTTGGTGAATTCCTCCATGACCGTCGCGCCCAGCTCCCGCACGATCAGGTCGTGGCCGCTCAGGGCCGTGTCGTCGAGGTCCGGGTCGTCCTCGGCCGGCATGTCGTCCTCGGGCGCGATGGCTTGCTCCGGCGCGCTGAAGGCCTGGGGAGGCTCCGGCGGGCGGTGCGCCGACGGCCCCGGCCGGGGCTGGGGGTCCGGAGCGGGGGACGGGGCAGGGCCGGGGGCCGGCGCCGAAGGCCGCGTCGCGGGCGGCGGTGTCTGCGCGGAGGGCGCCGGAGCCGACGCGGGCCGGCGCGGCCCGCCCGGCGGCATGCCGCCGCCCTGCGCTCCCGCACCGCCCGACGGATCGACGATCGCCTCGATCTTCCACTGCACACCCAGCGCATCGCTCAGCGCCTGCCGCAGTACGTCCTCGCTGCCGCCGCCCACGAAGCTGTCGCGCGCACCCGCGTTGGAGAAGCCCAGTTGCAAGGTGGTGCCGTCAAAGCCGGTGACCTGGGCGTTCTGGCTGAGCAGGATCCATGTGAAGCGGCGCCGGTTCTTCACCGCCTCCAGGATGTCCGGCCACATCTGGCGCACCTGAACGGCGCCCTGGGCCATCCCCGGCGCACCGCCCTGCGGCGCCGGGGCGGGCGGGGGCTGCTGCCCGTACGAACCGGGCCCGGCTGCCGGACCGGACGCCGATGCCGGTGCGGATGCCGATGCGGGCTGTGCGCCCTGTCCGGGTGCGGCCGCCGTGGGCCAGCCACCGGGCCGACGGCCCATGTCCGCGGACCCGCCCTGCTCAGGCGCACCCCCCTGCCGGCCCTGCGCGCCGGACGCCGCACCAGCGGTCGGCCAGGCACCCGGCCGTCGCTGCCCGCCATCGGGGGCGGCGGCGCCGGTCGGCGACGCGGGCGCCGGTCCGGTCGGCCAGGCGCCGGGGCGGCGGCCTTCGGCCTGCGCACCAGCGGCCGCGCCTGCCTCGCCGGCAGAACCGGCCGTCGACGGCCGGGCGCCCGGCGCCTGCCCGGCAGGCCGTGCGGGCGCCTCCGCGCCCCCCGGAGCCGCGCCCTCCGCAGCCGCGCCCTCCGCAGCCGCCGCGGGCGGACCCTGCGCAGGCGTGCCCGCCGCCGGGCCGCCGCTCCGCCCGGGGATCGCCGCGCGCGCCGCAGCGGGGCCGGAGGACCCGGAAGCCGCCGGGGCACCGGGCGCGGCATGGGCGTCCGGCCCGGGTACGTACCCCATCGACGGCCCGGCGCCCGCGCCTGTGAGACCACCGCCGAGCGACGCCCCGCGCTCCAGCCGGTCCAGCCTCGCCAGCACCGAACGCTCGTCGTCGAAGGCCGCCGGCAGCAGCACCCGGGCGCAGATCAGCTCCAGCTGCAGCCGCGGGGAGGTCGCCCCGCGCATCTCGGTCAGGCCCTCATTGACGAGGTCGGCCGCGCGGCTGAGCTCGGCCGCGCCGAAGACCGACGCCTGCGCCTGCATCCGCTCCACGACGTCCGCCGGGGCGTCGATCAGCCCCTTCTCCGCCGCGTCCGGCACCGCCGCCAGGATCACCAGGTCGCGCAGCCGCTCCAGCAGATCCGCGACGAAGCGCCGCGGATCGTGGCCGCCCTCGATGACCCGGTCCACGACCTCGAAGGCGGCGCCGCCGTCGCCCGCCGCGAAGGCGTCCACAACATCGTCGAGCAGCGCGCCGTCGGTGTAGCCGAGCAGGGCGGTGGCCATGGCGTATGTCACACCGTCCTCGCCCGCGCCGGCGAGCAGCTGGTCCATGACGGACATCGAGTCACGTACGGACCCGGCCCCGGCCCGTACGACCAGCGGCAGCACCCCGTCCTCGACGGGGATCGCCTCGCGCTCGCAGACCTCGCGCAGGTAGTCACGCAGCGTGCCGGGCGGCACCAGCCGGAAGGGATAGTGGTGCGTCCGCGAGCGGATGGTGCCGATGACCTTCTCGGGCTCGGTCGTCGCGAAGATGAACTTCAGATGCTCGGGCGGCTCCTCGACCACCTTCAGCAGAGCGTTGAAGCCCGCCGAGGTGACCATGTGCGCCTCGTCGATGATGTAGATCTTGTACCGGCTGCTCGCCGGGCCGAAGAACGCCTTCTCGCGCAGCTCACGGGCGTCGTCCACACCACCGTGGGAGGCCGCGTCGATCTCGATGACGTCGATGGACCCGGGGCCGTTGCGCGCCAGGTCCCGGCAGGACTGGCACTCGCCACAGGGGGTGGGGGTGGGGCCCTGCGCACAGTTCAGACAGCGGGCGAGGATGCGGGCGCTCGTCGTCTTGCCGCAGCCGCGCGGACCGCTGAAGAGGTACGCGTGGTTGACCCGGTTGTTCCGCAGCGCCTGCTGGAGCGGACCGGTCACATGCTCCTGCCCGATGACCTCGGCGAAGGTCTCGGGGCGGTAACGGCGGTAGAGCGCGAGGGACGACACGCATACGACGATATCGGGGCCCGCTGACAAGCGGCCCGGCCCGCGCTTCCGCCTCCTCGTACCCCGGCCGGACGCCGCGCCCGCCGCCGAACGAAAGGGCCCCTCACGCACCCGCCAGAGCTCACTTACCCTTGCTGCCTTCCGGCCCTGGGGGAGTTCGGTGAGATAGCGCCACGTGAGGGGCTGAGCCCCACCCTAGCGGATGGAACGCCCTGGGAACGAGTTCGCGAGCACTGCTTCGAGTCTTGTATTGTTTGCCGCGGAGGATTCGCCTAGTGGCCTAGGGCGCACGCTTGGAAAGCGTGTTGGGGGCAACCCCTCACGAGTTCGAATCTCGTATCCTCCGCACCGCCCACCAGGGCAAAACGACGGGCCCCGACCGATCATGGTCGGGGCCTTCGTCGTGCTTCATGTCGGTTTCCGTCTCATTCGGCGCTCCCCGTGGGCTTCTCAGTGGACCCTGGCGAGTTCCAGTAGCTCGTGGCGGTCGTGGGCGGCTTCCAGACAGCACAGAGCGGTGATCGCCAGCATCGCCAGGGTGACCGTCAGTGCCAGGGGGTGACTGCGCGGGGGCCCGGCGAGTGCCAGGTGGCCAGGCGCGGTTCGAGGCGCTCGGCCAGCGGACGGACGGCCGGCGCGGCCAGGGCCGGAAGCAGCAGCGGCAGACAGACGGCGAAGTGCATCCCGGGAGGGTGTCCTTACGGCCCTGACGGCCCGTTGGCAGATGCGGACGGACCCTCGTACGGCTCGGCGCCCAGCAGCCGGCGCAGTACCTGTTCGTCCTCCGGCGACAGGTCGTCGACGAAGCGGGTGAGGACGGTCGCGCGGTCCGGCTCGCGCTCCAGCGTCTGCCGCATGTGCCGCGCGGCGAGGCCCGGTTGGTCGGTGACGGGGGCGTAGGCATGGGCCCGCCCGCGCGCCGTGCGCTGCAGCACGCCCTTCTGGCGCAGCCGGGCGAGGGTCGTCACCACCGTGCTGTACGTCAGACCGGCGCCGAGGCGTTCCACCACCTCCGCCGCCGTCAGCGCCCCGGATGCGGCCTGGAGGATCGCGAGGATCTCGCGTTCCAGTGCGCCGTTGGCCCGCCGTCGGGCATGCGGCTCACCCGGAGCGGACGCATCCGCAGCCATGGTTTGGCCTCCTCCCCGCATGTCATCTACAGTCGCTAAAACTTCTACGCGCGAGTAGAAGAAACTGCTGTCGTCGAGTGTGCCACACCGCACACCCGCCTTCCCGTAGCCCGCGGGTCAGGCGCGATCTCCGCACAGGAATGGGTGCCATGAGCGCGATCAGTGTCGGTCAGGCCGTAGTGCTCGGCGTGGTGGAGGGAGTGACGGAGTTCCTGCCGATCTCTTCCACCGGCCACCTCAAGATCACCGAGGGTCTGATGGATATCCCGGTGAACGACAAGGGCGTGGTCGCCTTCACCGCTGTGATCCAGGTAGGGGCCATCGCCGCGGTGCTCGTCTACTTCTTCAAGGACATCGTGCGGATCGTCTCCGCCTGGTTCCGCGGTCTGCTCAACCGCGAGGAGCGGTACCACCACGACTACAAGTTCGCCTGGTGGGTGATCTACGCCACCATTCCGATCGTCGCCGTCGGCCTGGCGGCCAAGCCGCTGATCGAGGGCCCGCTGGCGTCGCTGTGGGTGGTCGCCGGATCGCTGATCGTCGGCAGCGGTGTGATGTGGGCGGCGGACCAGATGGGCCGGCACAAGCGGGGCGAGGACGACACCAGCTTCAAGGACGCGATGCTCGTCGGCTCCTCACAGATCCTGGCGCTGCTCTTCCCCGGCTTCTCGCGCTCGGGCGCGACGATGTCCACCGCGCTCATCCTGGACCTGGACCGGGTCGCGGCCACCCGCCTCTCCTTCTTCCTGGGCATTCCGGCGCTGACCGGCGCGGGCCTGTACGAGCTGAAGGACGCGCTCGGCGCCGGCGTTGACCCGCTGCCGGTCCTCGTCGGCACGGTGGTGTCCTTCGTGGTCGCGTACGCGTCGATCGCCTGGCTGCTGAAGTTCGTGGCGAAGCACTCCTTCAACGCCTTCGTGATCTACCGGATCCTCGTCGGCCTGCTGCTCTTCGGTCTGCTCGGCACCGGCGTGCTCAACGCCTGATCGCCGTACTCAGCCCTACTCAGTGCCTGACGGCGGTGCCGACCGTGAACCCGATGACGGCGCCGCCGCCCGGCCGGTTCCGGGGGGACGAGACCGTCTACGTCTCCCAGGTCAACCCGCGCCACCCGGCCGCCTGGTTCAGCGCACCGCGGCCCCGCGGCATCAGCCTGCTCTCCGCGCCCGTCGTGGCCGTGACCGACTCCACTCTGGTGCTCAGGACCGTGCCGGCACTGCTGTCCGCGACAGCGCTCTACGCGGCCTTCAGGGTCTGGCCGCCGCGAGACACGGCACCGCCAGTCGCTCAACAAAGTCCCGGAAGTCACGGTCCAACCGCTGTGCTGCGGGCCTGGAGCAGCGCCTGATGCTGCGGGCCTGGAGCAGCGCCTGACGCCGTACGACCGCTCGTCGGGCGGTTGCGCGCCGAGGCCGACAAGCTGCTCCGCACCCGCGCGGGGGCGGCCGCGGCCACCCTGTGCGCCTTGACCGGTCGTTCGCGATCGACGTGCCGAAGGACGACCGCGCCCTCGACACCGACATCTGGATCCACCAGGGCCACCGGGGCCCTCGAACGGCCCGTTTCCACCGATGAGTTGCAGCGCCGACGGACCACCTGGCCGGCCATGACCGGGTGTTCGAGGAGGCGACCCGTCCCGCTGCCGCCCGGCTGTACACCCTGCCGATCGGCGCTCACCGCCCCGCTGCTGATGGCCTCCCGTCCTTTGACACCAACAGCGAAGTGATCGCGAACGCTGTCGGCACCTGCGCGTACGACCTCAGCTCGCTGAGCGAGCCGGTCACGAGCGTGCCCACCAAGGGCGACACGGGCAGCGGCGGCGGGCTGCACGACCACCACGACGACCCGTCACCGAGTAGCCAAGGGCCCCGTAACCGGATCATCGTGACCCGGTCTTCCGCAGGCGCTGAGCGCTCCGCTCAGCGCCTGCGGCGCGCCCGGCGGCCCCCTACCCGCGGAAGGGACAGTTCCGTTCAGCCATCGCTCCTGCTTTGCAGGGGCTTGTGACCTTTGCACTCGTGCGCCATGGCTGCGCCCGGAGCGTGTGGACCGGTAGGCTTTCCGTGTGATCTTCAAGCGCATCGGAAACGGGCGGCCGTACCCCGACCACGGCCGGACCAGCACTCGCGAGTGGGCGGACGTCGCCCCCCGCCCGGTACGCCTCGACCAGTTGGTCACGACCAAGGGCCAGTTGGACCTCGAGACCCTCCTCGCCGAGGACTCGACGTTCTACGGGGACCTCTTCGCCCATGTCGTGAAATGGCAGGGCGACCTCTATCTGGAGGACGGGCTGCACCGCGCGGTGCGAGCGGCCCTTCAGCAGCGCCAGGTGCTGCACGCGCGCGTCCTCGAACTGGACTGACCCGCTCCGCCCCTCCGCAAACCGCCCTCACGGCCGTGTTGAGCCTTTCGGGTTGGCCCACTCACTCATACTGATCATTTAGTAGGCAGAGTTGCCAACCCGCCATTACGCTGCGCCTATGAGCATGCTGACTCCCCCCGGCATGGGCGGCCAGTACCGCATCACGGGTAACCGCTACCCGCGCATGCGGCGCCCTCGCAACCGCCGTCGCATCGTGCTCGCCATGGTCGGTACGGTCGCTGCGCTCGGTCTGGTCGGGTGGGGGACGCTGCAGCTCGTCGATGTCTTCATGGGCGGCAGCAGCAAGGCGAGCGCGGCCGGCACGAAGGCCGCGTGTCAGAAGCCGAGCCGCTCGACGGCGCCTGCCAAGCCCCTGCCGAAGCCGGGCGAGATCACCGTCAACGTCTACAACGCGACGCAGCGCAGCGGCCTGGCCAAGAAGACCGCCGACGAGCTGAAGAAGCGCGGCTTCAAGATCGGCAAGGTGGGCAACGCCCCGGCCCAGTACGACAAGAAGGTCAAGGGCAGCGGGATACTGCTGGGCGGGCCGACCGGCACCGAAGAGCGTTTCAAGGTGCTGGGCACCCAGGTCACCGGAGCCTCGACGGAGGCGGACAAGCGCACCGGCAAGGACGTCGACCTGATCATCGGCGACGGCTTCAAGAACCTGGCCGAGAAGAAGGACGCCGACCAGGCGCTGGTCGCACTGACCAACCCCTCGCCGACGCCGTCGAACTCCGGACAGTGCCTCTCCGGGTGACCCGTACGAGCCCGTTGCGGAC
>NZ_JBUEGC010000070.1:0-25627 GCF_054963655.1 Streptomyces sp. HSS9-12
TTCAGCGCCGATGGTACTGCAGGGGGGACCCTGTGGGAGAGTAGGACGCCGCCGAACAAATTCTATGGAAAGCCCTGTTGGGAACTTCGGTTCCCGGCAGGGCTTTCTTGCGTTGTACGGGCGGCGACCAGGTTCGGCCGTCAGGGCCGCCTGCGTGGACACCAGGGGTTCTTAAACGCGTTGCGCGAGGGCCATGGCTTGGTGCGAGCATCAGGAGATGGCATACGACATCCGGACGGTCAGCGTTGAGGACTGGCCGAAGCTGAAGGAGCTACGGCTCGCCGCGCTGCGTGACCCCGTCGCCAACGTCGCGTTCGTCGACACGTATGAGAACAGCGTCGCGCAGCACGACGACTTCTGGCGTGCCCGGGCCACGCCCATCGCCGAGGGCGGACTCGCCACCAACCTGATCGCGTCCGACTCCGACGGCACCTGGGTCGCCATGCTGGCCCTGCTCGACGAGACCCGCGCCACCGCCCGTTCCTACAAGGAGGAAGCAGATCCCCCGCAGATCCATGTCGTGAGCGTGTACGTACGCCCCGACCACCGCGGCACAGGCGTCGCCGAGCAGCTGTTCCGGGCTGCCATCGACTGGACTTGGGAGCACACCAAGGCCGAGCGCATTCGGCTGTGGGTGCACGAGGACAATCCCCGCGCGCAGGCCTTCTACCGCCGTATGGGCTTCATCGGCACTGGGGAGACGATGGACTTCCCGACGGCTCCGGAGAAGACGGAGTACGAGATGGCGCTGCCGCGTCCGTAAGCCGGCGCGTGCGGATCAGCTGCGGGCCCTCGGACAAGCCTCAGCCGGTGAGGCTCCGGTGGTGCGGCCAGCGGGCGCGCGCCTGTTCCTCCGAGCGGAGCAGCGCGAGCGTCGGGAGTCCCAGCGCCTCGCCGTCGGACAGCAGCTCCGGGAGCTGGGGGAACGGTGCCACGGCCGCGACGTCGTCGAGGACGAGGGCGAGTGGTGGGTCGAGCCGACCGGCGGATGACCGTTCGGCCATGCGGCGGCCGCGCTCGACCACGCTTGCGACGACTGCGGTGAGCAGGGGCATGGCGCCCGGGTGGGTGCGCGGGTCCTCGATCGCTTCACCCACCACGTAAAGCGTTCCCCCATCGGAGATGAATGACTCCAGAGCGAGGTAATCGGCGCGGCCCGGGTTGCAGGCGTCCCGGATGTGGATCGAGGAGAGCGCGGACAGGGCGTGGGCGGTCAGCGCCTGGGCGATCTCGCGGCGGTCGGGGTGCGCGGTAAGGGCAGCCTCCAGCTCGCCGGCGGAACCGGCGGCCGCGTTGTGGTGCGTCCGCAGGATCCGTACGGGCTCGTGCGCGGCGTTGCCCTGCGCCCAGCGGTGCACCTGCCGGAACGGGCGGCCGTCGACGGCGGCGGCGTGCAGCCAGCAGCGGAGCAGCGTCTCCGCGACCTCTGCCATGGCCGAGTCGAGGGCGTGCGCGGGACGTACGGGCGCAAGGAGCGCCACCGCGCGGGCGGCCGCGACGTCTCGGGCCTCGCAGCCGTCGGTGGGCGACCAGCGGAGGCGGGCCGGGGTGTCGAGCAGATGGCTGGGGTCGTACACGTGCAGCGGGCCCAGCTTGGCCCGAGCGTCCTTGGTGCCGGCCCAGAGTTCGGGGTCGGAGGTGGTGACGACCAGCGGCCCTTCCGCCTCGGCGATGGCTCGTAGGGCCAGCGCGCGACGGGACTCGCCGTGCGCCCCGGTGAAGTGCAGTCCCGCGCGGGCCCGCTGCGGGGGCACCAGCGGCTGGAGCGAGGTCATCTCGCCGGCCGCGGCCGCGTCGGCCGTCGTAGCACCGGCGTCTCCCGGGGTCGGCGCTGCAGGGGCCCGTACCTCCTGAGCCTCCGGCCCTCTGGGGGCCGTGGCCTCGATCGGCTCCGGGCTATGGGTGGCACCAGCGATGGGCGCCGCCTCCGCGGCAGCAGCGGCGTGCCCCGCCGCGGCGGTACGAGCCGCAGCCGCGGGGCCCGCCTTCCCGCGCTGGGCGGTACGCGTCGCCCGGACCACGCGCCACCGGGCGATGGCCCCGATCGCGAAGACCGTCAGCACGAACAGCACCATCAGCTCGCTGATGAAGACGCCCCAGAACAGCCCGTAGCCCGGCAGCTGCTTGGCCGGTGTGTGCGGCCATGCGGCGGCCAGGTCGTGCGGCTGAGCCACCAGATGACGCATCGCCAGCGGCGTACGCGTGAACTCGACGCCCTCCGGCCATGCACCGTTCGCGAAGAGCCCCGCCAGCCCGGCCGCCAGCCACACCAGCAGCGTCAGCCCGAGCAGAAAGGCCAGGCCGCCGACGAGCAGGCCGTCGGGGATGCCGCGCTCCCGTGTCGTGCCCGAGGGGCCCGAGGGTCCGGAGATGCCCGACGCCGGAGATCCGGGGTATCTCGTATCGGGGCCCATCTCACGCCACCGTCGACTCGTCCGCCGCCATATGGTGCGCCATCGCCTGCGCCGCGCGCTCCTCCGCCTCCGCTTCGGCCGCTTGCTCCAGAGCGAGAGCCTCCTCGTCCAGCGGCGACGAGGACTCCGTCATCGCCCGGTCGGTGTAGACAAGGGGCCGTTCGGCCTCGGTGACCAGGTGTTTGACGACCTGAACATTGCCGTTGACGTCCCAGACCGCGATGCCCGGTGTCAGAGTCGGGATGATCTCCACCGCCCATCGGGGCAGGCCCAGCACCTTCCCCGTCGCCCGGGCCTCGTCCGCTTTCTGGGCGTAGATCGTCCGTGTTGACGCCATCTTCAGGATCGCGGCCGCCTCCTTCGCCGCGGCCCCGTCCACCACGTCCGAGAGGTGGTGGACGACGGCCACGAAGGACAGGCCCAGCCGGCGGCCGAACTTCAGCAGCCGCTGGAAGAGCTGGGCCACGAACGGCGAGTTGATGATGTGCCAGGCCTCCTCGACCAGGAAGATCCGCTTTTTCCGGTCGGGCCGGATCCAGGTGTGCTCCAGCCAGACGCCGACGATCGCCATCAGGATCGGCATCGCAATGGAGTTCCGGTCGATGTGGGACAGGTCGAAGACGATCAGGGGAGCGTCGAGATCGATCCCCACAGTCGTCGGCCCGTCGAACATGCCCCGCAGGTCACCGTCGACCAGCCGGTCCAGGACCAGCGCCACATCCAGGCCCCAGGCCCGTACGTCGTCTATGTCGACGTTCATCGCCAGGGCCGAATCGGGCTCCGGGTGCCGCAGCTGCTCGACGATGTCGGTCAGCACTGGCTGCCGGTCCGTGATGGTCTCGTTGACGTACGCGTGCGCGACCTTCAGCGCGAAGCCGGAGCGCTCGTCCAGGCCGTGCCCCAGTGCGACCTCGATGATCGTACGGAGCAGGGCGAGCTGACCCGTCGTCGTGATCGCCGGGTCGAGCGGATTGAGCCGGATTCCGCCGTCCAGGGCGGCCATCGGGTCGAGCCGGATGGGCGTTATCCCCAGCTCCTGGGCGATGAGGTTCCACTCGCCCACCCCGTCCTCGCCCTGTGCGTCCAGCACCACCACCTGCCGGTCCCGGAACCGCAGCTGCCGCAGGACGTAGGTCTTCTCCAGCGCCGACTTGCCGTTGCCGGACTCCCCGAGGACGAGCCAGTGCGGGGCGGGCAGCTGCTGCCCGTACAGCTGGAAGGGGTCGTAGATGTACCCCTTGCCCGAGTACACCTCGCGACCGATGATCACGCCGGAGTCGCCGAGCCCGGGTGCGGCCGTGGGCAGGTAGATGGCCTGTGCCTGGCCCGTGGACGTACGGACCGGCAGTCTGGTCGTCTCGACTTTCCCGAACAGGAAGCTGGTGAACGCCTCGGTGATCGCGGTCAGCGGATCGAGCACGGCGGGACTCCTGTCGCCCTATCGTCGTCTCTAGCGTCGGATGCCGGTCGCGAACGGCAGGGTATTCACAAAGGCCCGGTGGTGTTCGCGGTCGCACCATTCCAGCTTGAGGTACGACTTGCCCGCCGAGGCGCGGATCGTGCGCTTGTCGCGCGCCAGAGCCTCCGGGGTGCGCGAGGAGACGGTGATGTACCCGACCAGGTTCACCCCCGCAGCCCCGCTCGCCAGGTCCTCGCCGCGCTGGTCCAGCCGGCCGTGCGCGGCGATGTCGCGCGGGTCGACGGTCCGGTTCATCTTGGCGGCCCGGGAGGCCTCGGCCTCGTCGTTCGTCTTCTCCGTCAGCATCCGCTCGATGGCGACCTCGGTCGGCTCCAGGTCCATGCAGACCGCGACCGTACGGATCACATCGGGGGTGTGCACCAGCAGCGGGGCGAGGAAGTTGACGCCGACCGGTGTCATCGGCCACTCCTTCACCCACGCCGTCGCATGGCACCACGGCGCGCGCGTCGCCGACTCCCGCGTCTTGGCCTGCAGGTAGGTCGGCTCGGTCGCGTCCAGCTCGGCCGGCCAGGCGTTGCGCTTCGACATCGCCTGGATGTGGTCGATGGGGTGGTCGGGGTCGTACATGGAGTGGATGAGCGAGGACAGCCGGGCCTGGCCCAGCGGCTGCCGGACCCGGATGTCGGCTTCGGCCAGTCGCGCGCAGATGTCGGTCAGCTCGCGCGCCATGACCACCGCCAGGCCCGCATCATTGTCCAGGCGCCCGCCCCGGCCCTGGCGGGTCGCGCGGGCGATCGCGTGCGCCTCCGCCGCCAGCTCGCGCGAGTAGTGCATGCAGGCGACCAGGTACGCACGGTGCTGCTCCGAGGACGTGGACACCATCGACTGCAGCTGGTCGTAACTGTCCTGCAGCCACCCCGGAGCCTTGGAGTCGCCGCGCTGCGCCACGTCCTTGGCGTGCGCGTCGGGGTCGGCGGGCAGCGTACGGGCCAGCATCTGCAGCCGCGTCACATAGCCGTCGCCGTTGGCCACATGCTTGAGCAGCGTGCCGAACCGGTCGACCAGCGCCTCCTGGTCCTCGCTGTCACGCAGGCCCACGCCCGGGCCCTCGATCTCGATCGCGGCGGTGACGGTGCGGCGGTCGGTGTGCAGGAGGACGGCGATCTCGTCGGGGCCGAACGGTGCGGCGAGCCAGCTGAGCCGCCCGATGCCGGGCGGCGGGCCGACCTCGACCTCGCGGCCGTCGAACCGTACGCCCGCCTCCATGACGCCGGAGCGGTACGTGGCGCCCTTGCGGAGCGTGCGCTTGTAGGAACGGTTGATTTCAAACCACTTGTAGAAGGTGCGGTGCTTGTACGGCACGTACACGGCGGCGAGCGCCAGCAGCGGAAATCCGGCGAGCGTGGCGATACGGAGCGGGAGAGCCGGGACGAGCAGCCCGCACATCATGCCGAGGAACGCACCCACGATGATCAGCGCGATCTCGCCGGTCTCGCGGTTCCGGCCGATGATCGCGTTCGGCCGGGCGCGGCCGATGAGATACGTACGGCGGGGCGCGATCGGATGGGACGGGCTCGTCAACGCCGCTCACCTCCAGGGGTATTGCTGCTGCTCGTGTTGCTGGGGCGGTTCTGGGTGCGGGGAGCGGGGGCGGCGCCGCCGCTGCCGGAGGATCCGCCGCGGGAGCTGTGGGCCGCCACACCGCCGGAGATGGTGCCGGCGGTCTGGGGCGCCGACGACCGGGACGAGCCGTCGTCCCCGCCGCCTCCGGGGCCGGAGCGGCGGCTGCTGTGGGTCTTGATGCCCTGGGAGACGAGGGCGGCCGGGGTGGAGATGACGGCGGCGGCCTGGCTGCCGTCGGTGGCGGCCTTGCGGCTGTTGCGGGCGCTGACGATCTCGTCGCCGAAGCCGGGGACGAAGCGGTAGATCATCGCGCTGGCGAAGATGGCGAGCAGGATGATCGCGAGGCCGGAGACGACGGCGGAGAAGGCGTTCGGGCCGTCCTTCGACGCGCTCAGCGCGCCGGCGAGGCCGAGGACGATGACGACGACCGGCTTGACCAGGATGACGGCGATCATGATTCCGGCCCAGCGGCGTACGTGGCCCCACATGTTCTTGTCCACCAGGCCGGCGTAGACGGCGGTGCCGAGCAGGGCGCCGACGTACAGCAGGGCCGCCCGGATGACCAGCTCCAGCCACAGCACACCGGCGGCGAGGACCGAGACGAGTGACACGACGATGAGCATGATCGGCCCGCCGCCGATGTCGTGGCCCTTCTTCAGCGCCTCGGCGAACGAGCCGAAGAACGCGTCGGTGTTGGCGCCGGAGGACGTGCCGGCCGCGATGACGTCGGTGACACCGTCGGTCGCGGAGACGACCGTGTAGAGGACCAGCGGGGTGAAGGCGGAGGCCAGGACGGTCAGCCAGAGGAAGCCGACGGCTTCGGTCAGCGCCTCGGAGAGGGGGACGCCTCGGATGGCGCGCTTGGCGACGGCGAGCAGCCAGAGGAGGAGGGTGAGGATGGTGGACGCGGCGAAGACGACGGCGTACTGGCGGAGGAAGGCGGTGTTGGTGAAGTCGACGTTGGTCGTCGCGTTGACGGCCTTGGAGAGCTTGCGGACGATCCAGGCGGCGGCGTCGGCGCAGCCGCGGGCGAGGGAGGAGAGGGGGTCGAGGGGGTTGTCGTCGACGAGCGACCGTCCGCTGGAGCCGCTGCGGGCGCCGTCGCCACGCTCGCAGTAGTCCCTGGCTCTGCCGACGATCAGGTCGCAGGCATCGTTCCCGCCCCCCGACGGAGTCGGCGTAGGCGTCGGCGCGGCTACGGCGCGGGAAGCCAGCATGATCAACAAGACCTGCAGGCCTGCCACGGCTGTGAGGCGTGAGACGGCACGACGGGCTCGGCTATCGGGCATAGGTGAAGCCTCCGAAGTCTTCTACCGCCTTGCTGATCTCATCCGCAGTGGACGCGGCCACGTCGCCCGGAACCGGGGCAGGACCGTTCTTCTGCGCATCACTGACGACCTTCCAGTCGTCGCCGGTCCACTTGAGGTCGAACGTCCAGGTCTTCCAGTCGGTGCGAACCGGGTCGGTCGATCCCGTGCCAGCCATACCGATGAGCCCGGTGTACCAGACCGAGACCTTGGCGCTGTCGCCCTCGAAGGAGACGGCCTTGGTGCCCACGGGGATGGTCCGTGAGATGAAAGTCATGCCTTTAGGCGGATTGCCGTTCGCGTCAAGGCCGAGCTTGTCGAGGAAGCTTGCCGAGTAGGCCTGGTCCTGAGGACCCTTCAGCTTGGCTGCCGCCTCAGCGGTGTAGATGGTGTCGATGATCTGGTGGCGTCGGTCTGCGTTGAACATCCCGTCGCCACCCAGCGCCACCGCGTAATTCGCCGCGGCGCTCTGCGCGCCCTGCTCCGTCTTGGGGAACCCGGTCGCGATCCCGTCGCTCGCCCCGGAGACGGGCCGTTCGCCCGTCGGGGCCGTCGGCCGCGCCGCCGCGCCCTTGCCGCCGGACGAGCCGTCACCGGAGGCGTCCCCGCCCCCGCCACGGTTCGCAAACGCGATGGCGGCGATCAGCAGCACCACCACACCCACGACCGTGACCATGCCCGTGGTCGGCCGCACCGCGGCCCGCCGCCCGTACGCATCACCGCTCGCGGGCTCCGGAAGCCGCGTACGCGTCTGACGCCCGCCCCGCGGGCCGTCGTCGGCGTAGTCCGTGCCGTAACCGTCGTCGCCGAGACTCATGCCGTGCGCGCCCCCTCGAATGCCGCCGCAGATGCGTTCCCGTCCTTATACGACGGTAGCCGTGCTGCTTGCCGTGTGGGCGCGGTGTGGTGACTGGACATCAAGGGACGCAACCTCAGCCGGTGGGCGCGGACAGGTGTGAGAGGGCCGGGACGCGCGCCGCCCCTGTCGAGGGGCCGCAGGGGCGAGCGCCATGGCCGGGCGGACGGGCGGACGGGCGGACGGGCGGTTGACGGATGCGTCGCTATACGGCCATGCCGTACACGATCGTGAACAGTGTGCCGAGGGAGCCGATGATGAAGACGCCGGTCAGCCCCGCGACGATGAGGCCCTTGCCCTGCTCCGCGCTGAACGTGTCGCGCAGTGCCGTGGCCCCGATCCGCTGCTTCGCCGCACCCCAGACTGCGATGCCCAGACAGAGCAGGATGGCCACGGCCATCACCACTTCGACCATCACTCGGGCCTCGTTGCCCAGGCTCCCGAACGGCCCCCAGTCGGGGGCGATGCCGCCGATGATGGTGTTGATGTCGCCCTTTTCGGCTGCCAGGAACATTGTGTAACTCACCGCCCCTACTACGTAGTTGTGCGCCTCTGCCGCACGACAGAGGTCAGCTTCTATCTTCGCTGACGATGCCGCCATCTCATGTCGACTTGGCGGCAAATTTTGGCGGATCCCGTGCGGGTCTCCGCTGGGGTCCTTGACCGGGCCCCAGCGGTGTCGGCAGGGGAACGTATTGTCACTCTGTGTATCACGGAGCGTGACGATGGGCAACGAGCGGCGGCCGTGCGGACCTAGTCGGTGTCCGCCTCGGTCTGCAGGGTGGGCTGGATCTGGTTCCAGCCTGCCGCGGTGTCGCACCCGCGCACGGGCTCACGACCAGGTTCAGGCCCTGGGCCACCTTCATGCTTCATGGCGGTCGGCTGACGAGCCTCTACCTCGCGCCCGAACGCGCCCTGGGGCAGCCCACGGGCCCCGGCTCCGACGTGTTCTCGCTCGGCTGCGTCCTGTACCAGCTGCTGGTGGCCGCCCGCCCTTCGAGGCGGCCAGTGCAACGGCCGTGCCCTACGGAGCAGAGCACTGCCACGACGACCGCCGCTCCGGAGGACGGCCACGGGGAACGGCAGCGGCAAGGCAAGGAAAAGCACGGCGGCGAGATGGGCTGGGACAACGGGCCCAGTTGCCTGCTGTCGCTGGTGATGCGATCCCCTGTACCGTCCGAAAGAGGCCGGGCCGCCACGGGGATGGGGGAAGGTAGAGGCATGCGCAAAGTCTGGCTGAGCGTCAGCATCGGGGTCGGGCTGGCGATGTGCCTCCTCGCGCTGCTCGTCATCGGTACGTACACCGCCGCCTCCAACCTCCTTGGCGGCAGAGGGGTGGGCCTTGCCAAGGGCGCGGTGCCGGCGGCGTACCGGATGCTCGTACAGAAGTGGGGCACCCTCTGCCCGGCCATAAGCCCGGCGTTGCTCGCCGCGCAGCTCTACCAGGAGAGCGGCTGGAACCCGAACGCGCAGAGCGGAGCGGCCGCGCAGGGCATCGCGCAGTTCATCCCCGGGACCTGGGCCACGCATGGGCTGGACGGGAACGGCGATGGCAAGCGGGATGTGTGGGACCCGGAGGATGCGATTCCGTCAGCCGCCTCGTATGACTGCTCGTTGGCCAAGTATGTGAAGAGCGCTCCTGGCGACGCGACGGAGAACATGCTGGCCGCCTACAACGCCGGCGCGTACGCGGTCATCAAGTACGGCGGGGTGCCGCCGTACCGCGAGACGCAGAACTACGTGAAGACGATCACGACGCTCGCCAAGAGCTTTGAGGCGCCGACCGGCAGGGTGCCCGCCTCGCGGCAGGCGGCCGGGGCGATCTACTACGCGCAGCAGAAGCTCGGCACGCCCTATCTCTGGGGCGGCAACGGGACGCCGGAGCAGGGCGGTCGGTTCGACTGCTCAGGGCTGACGCAGGCGGCGTACGCCTCGGTCGGCATCCAACTGCCGCGCGTCGCGAACGACCAGTACAACGCCGGTCCGCACCCGGCGCGGGACGAGCTGATGCCGGGCGATCTGGTCTTCTTCTCGGACGACCTCAGCGACTCGCGGGCGATCCGGCACGTGGGCATCTACGTGGGCGGCGGCTACATGATCAACGCGCCCTACACGGGTGCGGTGATCCGCTTCGACAAGATCGATACGCCGGACTACTTCGGCGCCACCCGGGTCACCGAGGACGGGGCCAAGGCGCTGCCCAGCGCTGACGCCGCATAAGGTCTGGCGCCGCCGTCCGGGAGTCGGCTGAGGTGTGACCTGGCCGGAACTCCCCGTGAGGGGCCGTCGGGAGCTGCGGTGATCGATCACCCTTCGATAACGTCCTGGTGATCGTTCGGTAGAGGCCGGAACGTACGCCCAGGGCGGTGTCGTTCCCTGGACGGGAATGCAGCACCTCTTGACCACGGGGCAGCGCCGACCACGCACGAGCAGGGCAAGAGACAAGGGGCCACGTCATATGGCTGGAGTCCAATCGACCGGGACAAACCTGGACGTTTCCCTGCTTTACGACATCAACGGGCTCGCCGCCGACGCTCCGCACTGGTTCGACCGCGTGATGGAGTGGGTCGGGGAGTACGGGATCTTGGCGGCGATGACGGCGCTGCTGGTCTGGTGCTGGTGGGCCGTCAGAAGGCGGGAGGATGCGCCGACCGCCGTCGCGGGACTGATCTGGGCGCCGCTCGCCGCCGGAATCGCACTCCTGGTCAACATCCCGATCCGTGGGTTCGTTGAGCGGCCGAGGCCGTTCGTCGAGCACCGAGGGCTCGAGGTGCTGGTTTCCGGGAAGGGTGACTTCTCCTTCGTCAGCGATCATTCGACGATGGCGATGGCCATCGGCGTCGGAATCTTCATCGCCAACCGGAAGTTCGGGCTCGTGGGGATCGCGCTGGCTGCTCTTGAGGGCTTCTGCCGGGTGTACATGGGGGTGCACTACCCCACGGACGTGGCGGGCGGCTTCGCGCTCGGTACGGCGGTGACTCTGCTGTTGGCGCCGCCTGCCATGGCGCTGCTCACACCGGTGACGCGGGCTGTTGCCGACTCCCCGGCGGGGTGGCTGGTTCGGCGGGGGCCGGAGCCGCAGGGAGGCCAGTCCGGGCCCGGGGCGGAGAGTGGCTTGTCGGGTACGGGTGACCAGGAGACCGCCGGGGCGGCGGACTGCCCCCGCACCGCCGAGACCGCGGCGCGGGCGGCCGGCGGCACCAACCTCGCCGCCTGAGACGCAGCGGGGCGGCCCCCCCGGATATTCGCTACCCCGCCGCGTGGGACTGCGCGTCGGCGCGGGCCAGGGCGCGGGCCCGGCGGGCGGGGCCGGCCCAGCCACAGGAGCAGCGCGCCAGGCAGAAGGAGCCCCTCTCGACCGTGCTTGTCCGGTGCTCCTCACCGCGCTGGGACGGGTCCTCGGGGGTCTGCTGAAGCACGTCAACCACGGTACCGGCCGTGACGGCCGCCCAGGGACGGTCGTTAAGCGGAGCGAGTTCGAGACCGGGCTTCTCTGGGGGTGCGCGGACGATGGTGGTGCGGCGGCACGGAGGACGGGGCGCGGCTGTCGCCGCCGCCGTGGGCATCTTCACACTGGGGCTGATGGCGACGGGCTGTGCCGGAATGGGGGCGGCCGCCGATGCCGGCCCACCGGCGGCCGAGAGCCTTGCGGTGCTGCGCCGCGCCGCCGATGTCCTCGTCGGGTCCGGCAGTTCCAAGGCCCGTACGTTCATGGAGACGGCCACCGGCGGCACCCGGGTCACCATCCGTGGCACCGGCGCGTACGACTACGGCCATCGGCTCGGGCAGCTGCGCGTCGTCCTGCCCCGGGACGCGGCGGGCGCGGTGGCACACCGCCCGGTCACCGAACTCCTCGCGCCTGGCGCGCTCTACATGAAGGACCGCGGCGCAGGCGTCCCCGCCGACAAATGGGTACGGGTGGACACCACCGAGCTGGCCGACGGAAATCTGGTGACCGGCGGCGCGACGGACCCGCTGGCAGCGGCGGAACTGCTGCGCGGGGCGCGGCAGGTCACCTATGTCGGCGAGAGCAAGGCGGCGATGGACGGGGCCGTCGTCCGGCACTACCGCGGGACCGCGGACATCAGGCGTGCCGCCAAGGCCGCATCGCCGCAGTCGCGCGGGACGCTTGAGGCGGCGGCGAGAGGATTCTCACACGAGATCGTGCCGTTCGACGCATATGTGGACGATCAGGGACGGCTGCGGAAAGTACGGCACCGCTTCACCTTCACCGGCGGCAGCGGCCGCGCCGGGCAGGAGGTCGTCTCAACCACCGAGCTGTACGGGTTCGGTGTTCCGGTGAAGGTTGAATTGCCGGAAAAGGGCGATATCTACGCGGGCAAGGTCGCGGTTCCGGGTGCGTAGGACGGGGCTTGGGGGCTGCCGTGGGGGCTGGCGTTCGGGGGGCCGATCGGGCCTGTGGAAATGGTCCGTCCGTGCCATGCGTGCCTTGCGTACAGGCCCCTACGCTGGGTTGCAGGTGCCGTGTGGTGCTGACGACACCTACGACAGGGCAGCAGACAGCGGTCGTAAGGAAGAGGTGACGCACGTGGCTGTCCCCTGTGGTTCGACCGTCCAGGACCACGTGGCCCTCGCCGAGATCGAGCTGTGCGGTGAGTTGATGATCGCGGCGTCGACCGCGGACGAGGAACGGCTCAGCTCGGACCGTATCGACGAGGTGCTGAACGTGGCGGCGGACCGTTCCCGACGCCGGCCCGCTCCGCCGTCAGCGGGCGGCTAGCGCAGCGGCGGCCCGGCGGAGGATCGAATTTCGGTCAGGTGCGAAGGAGGCGGGCGATCGCGGCCGTCGCCTCGGCGACCTTGGCGTCGCTCTCCTCACCGCCCTTGATCGCCGCATCGGCGACGCAGTGGCGCAGGTGCTCCTCGAGCAGCTGGAGGGCGAAGGACTGCAGCGCCTTTGTGCTGGCCGAGACCTGGGTGAGTATGTCGATGCAGTAGACGTCCTCATCCACCATCCGCTGCAGGCCGCGGATCTGCCCCTCGATGCGGCGCAGCCGCTTGAGGTGCTGGTCCTTTTGCTTGCTGTAGCCGTGCTGCCCGGGGGCCGGGGCGGCGCCGGCGGTGTCGGGCGCTGCTGCCGCCGCCGTGCCGTGGGAGGTGCCGGCGGTGTTCGCGGTCGTGTCGGCCTCGGCGGTCGTCATGGGGTCCTCCCGTTGTCCACAAGGGTTGGATATACCCCTAGTGGGTATATCGTACCCAATCTTGCCCGGGATCTGGGGGCCGCTGCTGAGCACTCTGTCCGATGGGCGACACTGAAGAACGCCGGTTAGCCGTGGCCGGATGATGCGCCTAGCATCAGCCTGTCCGAAACGATGCACCCGAGGATCCCACGTGCGCTTTCGTCTGACCCCCAGGGAGACGAGCTTCTACGACATGTTCGCCGCCTCCGCGGACAACATCGTCACAGGCTCGAAACTCCTGATGGAACTGCTCGGGGCGGACTCCTCCGCCCGGGCCGAGATCGCCGACCGCATGCGTGCGGCGGAGCACGCGGGGGATGATGCGACGCATGCGATCTTCCACCAGCTGAACTCCTCCTTTATCACGCCGTTCGACCGTGAGGACATCTACTCCCTCGCCTCGTCGCTCGACGACATCATGGACTTCATGGAGGAGGCGGTCGACCTGGTCGTGCTGTACCAGGTCGAGGAGCTTCCCAAGGGCGTCGAGCAGCAGATCGAGGTTCTGGCGCGGGCGGCCGAGCTGACAGCCGAGGCCATGCCGAATCTGCGGACGATGACAAACCTCACCGAATACTGGATCGAGGTCAACCGTCTGGAGAACCAGGCGGACCAGATCCACCGCAAGCTCCTCGCGCACCTCTTCAACGGAAAGTACGACGCGATCGAGGTGCTCAAGCTCAAGCAGATCGTGGATGTACTGGAGGAGGCGGCCGACGCCTTCGAGCACGTGGCCAACACCGTCGAGACCATCGCGGTCAAGGAGTCCTGACCACCGGTGGAGATCTTCGCGCTTGTTGTGACCATCGCGGTCGCGCTCTTCTTCACGTACACCAACGGCTTCCACGACTCCGCGAACGCCATCGCGACCTCCGTCTCGACCCGGGCGCTGACCCCGCGGGCGGCGCTCGCCATGGCCGCGGTGATGAACCTCGCGGGTGCCTTTCTGGGCAGCGGAGTCGCCAAGACGGTCAGTGAAGGCCTGATCGAGACACCTCATGGCCGGGCCGGGATGGGGATCTTGTTCGCGGCGCTCTTCGGCGCGATCGTCTGGAACATGATCACCTGGTACTTCGGCCTGCCGTCGTCCTCGTCGCACGCGCTGTTCGGTGGCATGGTGGGCGCGGCACTCGCCGGCGGCACGGAGGTCATCTGGAGCGGGGTGGTCGAGAAGATCGTCATCCCGATGTTCCTGTCACCGATAGTCGGCCTGGTGGCCGGCTATCTGGTGATGACCGCCATCATGTGGCTTTTCCGCAGGTCAGGGCCGCACAGGACCAAGCGCGGCTTCCGCATAGCCCAGACGGTCTCCGCAGCGGGCATGGCGCTCGGTCACGGTCTGCAGGACGCCCAGAAGACGATGGGTGTTGTGGTGATGGCGCTGGTCATCGCCGATGTCCAGCGGCTGGGAGACGGCATCCCGGTCTGGGTCAAGCTCGCCTGTGCGGTGATGCTCTCCCTGGGTACGTACGCGGGCGGCTGGCGGATCATGCGCACGCTGGGGCGCCGGATCATCGAGCTGGACCCGCCGCAGGGCTTCGCGGCCGAGACGACGGCCGCTTCCGTCATGTACACCGCATCCTTCATGTTCCACGCGCCGATCTCCACGACACACGTCATCACCTCGGCGATCATGGGCGTTGGCGCGACGAAGCGGGTCAACGCGGTGCGGTGGCGTGTCGCCAAGAACATTGTCGCCGGCTGGTTCATCACGATGCCGGCCGCGGCGGGTGTCGCCGCCCTGGCTTACTGGATTGTCTACCTGGCCTTCGGCTGATCCGGCAGACCCGCCCCGATCGGGGTTCCTGCCGGCGGTCCGTGGGCCATCCCCTTGTCCCGCCTTCGGCTGACGGCCGTACGCGGCCGTCGCAGGCAGGGCGCCGTATACGAGAAGACTCCACACACGCGGATGGGCCCGCCCCTGGGAGCCAGGGGCGGGCCCTTTCGTCTTGCGGTGGCACCGCCATGCAGCACCGCAGGACGTCTGCTCCTCGCTCGCCTCCGGGCGCTCGGACCCGGCATCGACGCTCCTCGACACTGCGCTCGTTCCTCGCTTGGTCTCGTCGCTTTCGATACCGGCGCGCCCTTCGGCTCGCGAGGGGAGTGGCGTCGGTCAGCCGAAGCGGCCGGAGATGTAGTCCTCCGTCGCCTGCACCGACGGGTTGGAGAAGATCCGCTCGGTCTCGTCGATCTCGATCAGCTTGCCCGGCTGGCCCACGCCCGCCAGGTTGAAGAACGCCGTACGGTCCGAGACACGAGCGGCCTGCTGCATGTTGTGCGTCACGATGACGATCGTGAAGCGCTCCTTCAGCTCGCCGATCAGGTCCTCGATCGCCAGGGTCGAGATCGGGTCCAGCGCCGAGCACGGCTCGTCCATCAGCAGGACCTGCGGCTCCACCGCTATCGCGCGGGCGATGCACAGCCGCTGCTGCTGACCACCGGAGAGGCCGGCGCCGGGCTTGTTCAGACGGTCCTTGACCTCGGTCCAGAGGTTGGCGCCCTTGAGGGACTTCTCGACGATGTCGTCCAGCTCGCGCTTCTTGTACGAGCCGTTGAGCCGAAGGCCCGCCGCGACGTTGTCGTAGATGGACATCGTCGGGAACGGGTTCGGGCGCTGGAAGACCATGCCGACCGTGCGGCGCACGGCCACCGGGTCCACGCCCTGGCCGTACAGATTCTCGTCGTCCAGCATCACCTTGCCCTCGACGCGGCCACCGGGGGTGACCTCGTGCATCCGGTTCAGGGTGCGCAGGAAGGTGGACTTGCCGCAGCCGGACGGGCCGATGAAGGCCGTAACGGAGCGCGGCTCGACGGTCATCGAGATGTCCTCGATGGCCTTGTGGTTGCCGTAGTACGCGGTCAGGCCGCTGACGTCTATGCGCTTGGCCATGTGAATCACTTCTCTTCCAAGTCTCGCGTGGCCGACGCTCAGCGGCCGGTCTTCGGGGCCTTCCAGCGGGCGATGCCGCGGGCCACCAGGTTGAGGAGCATGACGAAGGCGATCAGAACGAGGGCAGCCGCCCACGCCCGGTCGTAGGAGGCCTCCGTGCCGATCCGGTACTGCTCGAACACGAACAGCGGCAGCGAGGACTGGGCCCCGTGGAACGGATCGTTGTTGATGAACGCGTTGCCGAACACCAGCAGCATGACGGGGGCCGTCTCGCCGGTGATACGGGCGACCGCGAGCATCACACCGGTGGTGATACCGCCGATCGCGGTGGGCAGAACCACCTTAAGGATGGTGCGCCACTTCGGCACGCCCAGTGCGAGGGAGGCCTCGCGCAGCTCGTTCGGGACGAGTTTGAGCATCTCCTCCGTGGAGCGGACGACGACGGGCATCATCAGGATCGCCAGCGACAGGGCCCCGGCGAAGCCGGAGAAGCCCATCTGGAAGGTCAGCACCCAGGTCGACAGGATGAACAGACCCGCGACGATCGAGGGGATACCGGTCATGACGTCCACGAAGAACGTGACGGCCTTGGCCAGCTTGCCGCTGCCGTACTCGACCAGGTAGATCGCGGTGAGCAGGCCGATCGGCGCGGCGATCAGCGTCGCGATCCCGACCTGCTCCAGGGTGCCGATGATGGCGTGGTAGACGCCGCCGCCCACGTCGGTGTTGAGCAGGCCGGCCATGGAGTGGCTCAGGAAGTCGCCGTTCAGCACCTTCACGCCACGGACGATCGTCGTCCAGCAGAGCGAGACCAGCGGCACGATCGCGACGATGAAGCACACCCACACCAGGCTGGTGGCCACCCGGTCCTTCGCCTGGCGGCTGCCCTCGACCTTGCCGGCGATCGCGAAGGTGAGCAGCACGAACAGCAGCGCGGAGATCAGGCCCCACTGGATGTGGCTCTGCAGAGCGGCGGCGATACCGATGCCGGAGCCGGCCGCGACCGAGACGATGGCGATGCCCATCGGCGCCCAGCGGGGCAGGCGCGCGGACGCCAGGGTGGCCGGGCTCGGTGCGTCCATGGCGGAACGCTTGTCCATGACAGTGCTCATGCGGCGGCCCCCGAGTACTCCTTGCGGCGGGCGATGATCAGACGGGCGGCGCCGTTCACCAGCAGGGTGATGATGAAGAGCACCAGACCGGAGGCGATCAGCGCGTCGCGACCGTAGTCGTTCGCCTCGTTGAACTTCGCGGCGATGTTCTGCGCGAAGGTGCCACCGCCGACGTCGAGCAGGTGGCCGGAGAAGAGAAAGCTCGGGGAGAGCACGGTGGCGACGGCCATCGTCTCGCCGAGCGCGCGCCCGAGGCCGAGCATCGAGGCGCTGATGATGCCGGAGCGGCCGAAGGGCAGCACGGCCATCCGGATGACCTCCCAGCGCGTGGCGCCGAGGGCCAGGGCGGCCTCCTCGTGCATCTTCGGCACCTGGAGGAAGACCTCGCGGGTGACGTTGGTGATGACCGGCAGGATCATCACGGCCAGCAGGATGCCGACGGTGAACAGCGAGCGCGCGGGCCCGGTGTTCGACTTGTCGAAGATATACGTCCAGCCCAGGTACTCATCCAGCCAGCTGTTCAGGCCGGCGAGGTAGGGCACGAGGACGAGTGCGCCCCACAGGCCGTAGATGATGCTGGGCACCGCGGCGAGCAGGTCGATGACGTACGCCAGCGGGGCGGCCAGCTTGCGCGGAGCGTAGTGGGAGATGAACAGCGCGATGCCGATCGCGATGGGAACCGCGATGACCATGGCGATGATCGAGCTGACGACCGTGCCGTAGGCAAGGATCGCGATGCCGAACTCCGGCGGGCTCCCCGCCGGGTTCCACTCGAAGGCCGTGAAGAAGTTGGCGTGGTCCTTCGAGATCGCCAGATAGGCGCGGTAGGTGAGGAAGACCGCGATGGCCGCCATGATCACCAGCAGCAGAATGCCGGATCCGCGCGAAAACCCGGAGAAGATGCGGTCTCCGGGGCGGATGGTCCTGCCCCTCGTGGTCTGGGATGGGGGCGGTGGGGCGGTCGCAGTGGGAGTTGTATCCATGATTGCTCCGGTCTGATGGGGGTCTGCCGTCCTTGTGACGGGCCCCTGGCGGCGGTGCACCGGATGGGTGGTGACCTCGGCCGAACGGCCCCGCCCCGGTGGATCCGAGGGCGGGGCCGAAGGCTGAAGGTCAGGCGAGGGTCGGGATGACGTCGCGGACCTTGGTGGCGATCTCGGTGGGCAGCGGGGCGTAGCCCTTCTCGGTCAGGATCTTCTGGCCGTCCTCGCTCGCGGTGTAGGTGAGGAAGGACTTCACGGCGTCGAGCGTCGCGGGCTTGTTGCCCTTGTCGCAGGCGATCTCGTAGGTGACCAGGATGATCGGGTAGGCGCCGTCGACCTTGGTCTTGTAGTCGAGGTCCAGGGCCAGGTCCTTGCCCGTGCCCTTCACCTTGGCAGCCGCGATGGCCTTGGAGGCGTTCTCAGCGGTGGCCTCGACCGGCTGGGAGGCACCGGTGTCGACCTTGACGGTGTTGATGTTCTGCGAGGTGGCGTAGGACAGCTCGAAGTAGCCGATCGCACCGTCGGTCTGCTTGACCTGGGAGGCAACGCCGGAGGAGCCCTGCGCGGACTGGCCGCCCTTGGCCGGCCAGGCCTTCTCGGGCTCGTACTTCCAGTCCTTGTTGGCGGAGGCGGCCAGGTACTTGCCCAGGTTCTGGGTGGTACCGGACTCGTCCGAGCGGTGGAAGGCCTGGATGTCGGTGGCCGGCAGCTTGGCGCCCGGGTTCAGCTTCTTGATCGCCGGGTCGTTCCACTTCTTGATCTTCGAGTCGAAGATCTTGGCGATCGTCGGGGCGTCGAGGACCAGGTTGTCCACGCCGGAGACGTTGTAGCCGACGGCGATCGGGCCGCCGACCATGGGCAGGTTGATGCCCTGGCCGCCCTTGCAGACCTTCTTGGACTGGGCGACCTCTTCCGGCTTCAGCGCGGAGTCGGAGCCGGCGAAGGCGGTGCTGCCCTGCAGGAACTCCTGGATGCCGCCGCCGGAGCCGATGTCCTTGTAGTTGATCTGGGTGTCCTTGCAGGCCGCCGTGTAGGTGTTGACCCAGGCGTCCACGGCGTTCTTCTGAGCGGAGGAGCCGGACGCCAGCAGCTGCGCGCCCTTGCCGCACTTGATGTTGCTGGCGGCCTTGGTGCTCGCACCACCGTTCTTCGTGTTGTTGTCCGAACCGCAGGCGGTGAGAACCAGTGCGCCGGAGACTGCGACCGCGCCGACGGCCAGGGCGCGAAGACCGCGTCCGTTCTTACGCTGAAGCTTCACCTTCGAGTGTTTCCTTCCTGGAGCCCGCCGGGGGAGCGGCGAAGCAAAGGATCTGTGGCATCCACCCGGCGGCATCGCGCTCACCGGTAGGGCTGAAATTAGGCAGATCAGGTGAATCACTCGACGGGCCCAAGTGAACGAGAGGTGAACCTCGCCCATCGGTGCGGCGTCTTCCGATGGGTGGGCCACGCCGTGTGATCGAAGGGTGTCGAGGGCTGTACGGCGGGTTGTCGTACGGCGCACAGCGCCGCGCTCATCCAGTCTCACGCCCGACTGACGCTACGGCGCGCCGACCGGTCGCGGACTGTCTCTGTTGGATTACACGCGGGCGTGGCACCATCCGCCTCAGGAGGAGGACTCGTCAGTAGTCTGGCCGGAAAGTCGGCCGAAAACAGACCAGACAACAGACCAGCGATGGGCCGGGAGCCGATCGGGAGGTGGGCCGGTTGAGGCGGCAGGGGGAGCATCGTCGAGTGCCGCGGGGGGTGGTCGTGACCGCGACCGCCCTGGTGTGCGCGATGGGGGCGCTGGTCGCGTCGCCGGGTGCGGCGTACGCGGCAGCGGGCAGGCCGGAGCCGGGGCCGGAACCGAAGACGTCGGACAAGCGCCTGGAGAAGGTCCGTAAGGAGATCGACAGCCTCTACCGCAAGGCGGAGGCGGCCACGGACGCGTACAACGGGGCGCGGGCCGCGTCGGAGAAGCAGTCGCGGGAGATCGTGCGGATCGCCAGGGAGATCGTCGCGGCCCAGGAGCGCATGGAGAGGCTGAAGAACCAGGCGGGGGCGCTGGCCCGGGCCCAGTACCGCAGGGGCGCCCTGCCCGAGGAGGCGCAGCTGCTGCTGCGCAGCGACCCCGAGACCTTCTTCAAGGACGTCGAAGTCGCCCGCAAGGGGCAGCAGGCCACCAAGGGGCTGATGGCGGCCCTGGCCCGCACGCAGCGTGACCTCGACGCGTATGCGAAGTCCGCCAGTGAGCAGTGGCGCAAGCTCGATGAGAACCGGCAGCGGAAGGCCGACGCCAAGAAGGAGATCGAGGACAAGCTCGCCGCGGCGAAGAAGGTCGAAGCCAAGCTCGAGAAAGCGGAGCGTGCGCGGCTGCGCGAGCTGGAGGACGAGGCGGCGTTCAGGGCGCAGACCAAGTGGCTGAACTCCGGCATCCTCGACGAGATCGACGGCAAGGCGTCCGCCCAGGGCAAGCAGGCGGTCGAGTACGCGACGGCGCAGATCGGCAAGGACTACGAGTGGGGCGCCGAGGGCCCGAGGACGTATGACTGCTCGGGGCTGACGTCACAGGCCTGGGCCGCCGCGGGCCGGACCATCCCGCGAACCTCGCAGGAGCAGTGGAGGCGGCTGCCCAGGGTCGGCATCAGGGACATGCGGCCGGGGGACTTGATCATCTACTTCCACGACGCGAGCCATGTCGGGATGTACATCGGCGACGGCGCCATCGTGCACGCGCCCCGGCCGGGCCGGCAGATCACCATCACGGGCGCGGGCTCGATGCGGATCCTGGGAGTCGTACGCCCTGACAGGTGACCCGGTTCCGGTGCCGCTGACACCTCAGCTCTCGTCAGCTCTCGTCCTCCTCCAGCATCCGCAGCGTCTCGTCGAAGATGTGGTAGGCATCCGGACCGAACAGAACGAAGCGGACATCGGTGACCTCGGTACGGGCCTCGCGGACGGTGGAGAGCGCGATCCGGGCGGCGTCGGCGAGCGGCCAGCGGTAGACGCCGGTGGAGATGGCCGGGAAGGCGACCGTACGGGCGCCCAGGTCGTCGGCGACCCGAAGCGACTCGCGGTAGCACGAGGCGAGCTGGTCCGAGCGGTCCTCCGTGTCCGACCACACAGGCCCCACGGTGTGGATGACCCAGCGGGCGGGAAGCCGTCCGGCGGTCGTCGCCACCGCCTGGCCGGGCGGCAGGCCGCGACCGTAGCGGGAGGCACGCAGCGCCCGGCACTCCTCGAGGATTTCCGGGCCGCCGCGGCGGTGAATTGCGCCGTCCACACCCCCTCCGCCGAGCAGGGAGGAATTCGCGGCATTCACGATGGCGTCGACTGATTCCTCGGTGATGTCGCCCATGATCAGCGTGATATTTGTCATTCCCCGATTGTCTCTCGACGAGGCAAAAGCCCAGCTAGTCGCCGCATATGACGCTGGCGGATTACCGATTTGGCATTCCGCTCCGGTGTTCCGTACCGCTAAGGTCACCTGAGCCCGGCGCATCACCGACCACCAACGGCGGGCTGCTGCCCTCGGGGGGAGGGAAGGATCTGACAACCATGCCCGTACCCGTACCGCATCGAGGGGAAGCCCTGACCGCGGCAGTGCCGCGCCAGGCCGGGCCGTCCCCCGACGCCGGGAACGGCCCCGGGCTGACCCTGCTGGTGATCGAGAACGACCCGGCCGGCAGCTTCACCGTCCCCGACATGCTGGACGCCGAGGGCAAGAGGGTCCGGATCCGTACCGCCCGCAACCTCACCGAGGCGGAGCGGCTGCTCACCGACGACGTCCACTGCATCCTGCTCGACCTGGCGGTCACCACGCCCGGGCGGAAGAAGGACGAGGAGGACGAGCTGGACACGCTGCGCAGCGTGCTGCAGCTCGCCCCCCGCCACGCCGTGCTGGCGCTGACCTCCGAGGCCGACGCCGAGCGGGGCGCCGCGGCCGTCCGCGTCGGTGCCCAGGACTACCTCTTCCGCGACGAGCTGGACGGCCGGCTGCTGAACCGGGCCATCCGCTACGCCGTCGAGCGCAAACGCGCCGATGTGGCGCAGCGCCAGCTCACCGAGTCGCGGCTGCGCGGACAGGAGAACGCCCGGCTCGAGCGCGGGCTGCTGCCCAAGCCGCTGCTGGACGGTTCCGACCTGCGCTTCGCCGCCCGGTACCGGCCCGGCCGCAGCCGTGCGCTGCTCGGCGGCGACTTCTACGACACGGTGCGCACCGCCGACGGCACCGTCCACGCGATGATCGGCGACGTATGCGGGCACGGCCCGGACGAGGCCGCGCTCGGTGTCGAGCTGCGGATCGCCTGGCGGGCGCTGACCTTCGCGGGCCTGTGCGGGGACGAGCTGCTCGGCACCCTGCAGCGGGTGTTGGAGAACGAGCGGGCGGACGAGGAGATCTTCGCGACGCTGTGCCTGGTCGACATCTCACCGGACGGACGGCGGGCCGGACTGTGTCTGGCCGGGCACCCGGCGCCGCTGCTGGCGCGGGCCGGGCGGGAGCCGCGCCTGCTGCCGTACGAGGACGGGGGCCCGGCGCTGGGGCTGCTGCCGCGCGCCCGCTGGCCGCGCCGGCAGGTGGATCTCGGCGGTGCCTGGAGCTTGATGATGTACACCGACGGGCTGATCGAGGGCCGGATCGGGCAGGGCACGCAGCGGCTGGGCCAGGAAGGCATGGTCGACGTGGTCGGGCGGCAGCTGGCGGCCGGACTGCGGGGCGAGGAGATGCTGGACGCGGCGATGGCGGAGGTACGGTCGCTCAACGGCGGCGAGCTGACGGACGACGTCGCGGTGCTGCTGCTGGAGCGCGGGCAGCGCTGAGCGGCGGCCTGGTGGATCCACCGTCGCGTGGGGCCTGACAGATGCGCGCCTTGCCCGTGCAGCAGGTGCAGCAGGGGGACTGCCGGCTCAGCGCCAGCCGTTGAACGGGCCGTACGGGCCATCGGAGCTGCTTCCGCGGCGCCGGCCGCCACGGCCTCCCCCGGAGGCGTGCTTGAGCGCGGGCCGGACGTCGACGATGTAGACGATCGTGGCGATCAGGCCGATGATCGTGAGGAACAGGAAGCCGAGCAGCAGGTCCACCACGACCGTCAGGCCGAGGACGATCAGCCAGAATGGCTTGTTCTGCTTGTCAGCGGCGCGGTAGGCGTCCTCCCGGCGGATCGCGGCGTCGATGAACGCGAACACCGCCAGCAGTGCAATGGCCAGATAGACCCAGCTCAGCAGGGTGTGGAAGCCCTGTACCAACATGCCGTCCACCGCCTAGTCCTTCTCTCGCCCCGAAGCCTCGCCGCCACCGTACCCGTACAACGGGCCGGGCGCGCCAAGCGTGCCCGGCCCGTTCGTGCCGTGGGTCACCCGGCGCTCTTGGGCGCCGGCTTCTTCGCGGCGGCGGGCTTACGGGCCGCCGTGGTCTTCTTCGCCTGCGCGGGCTGGGCCGGTGCCGGCTCGGCCTTGGCCGGCTCGGCCCCGGACCGCTGCTCCCGCTCCGCCTCCGGCTCGACGGCCACGGCGATCTCGGCGATCTCGTCCGCGGCCTCGCCACGCCAGGTCTTCACGGCGCCGCGCCCGCGCTCGGCCAGCTCGTCATAGGCCTCGCGGGCCTTCACCGCGTACTCGGTGGCCTTGCCGACACCCTGCAGGGCGAGCTCCTGCGTCTGGTCACGGAGCTTCTTCAGGTCGGTGTCCAGAGAGCTGATCGCGGCGTTCAGCTTCGTCTGGACGGTGGCCTGGGCCTCCTTGGCCTGCTTGGAGACGCGCTCCTGGATGGCCTTGGGGTCGGTGGACCGGATGCGCTCCGGGGCCTCGGCGCGGATCTTCTGGACCAGCGCGGGCACCTCCTTGAGCTTCTCCGCGGCGAGGTCCACACCGCCGGCAGCGGCGTAGAGGGGGGTGGGGTCGGTGAGGGTCTTGCGCAGGTCGTTGGTGATAGCCATGACGAGGGTCCTCCTGCAGGAGCGAAAAGGGTCAGATCGAGGGCTGTGCTGTGTCGCCGGCGCCGTCGTCGGCGAGTTTGTCGGCTTTGTCGGCGCGGGCGTCGGCCTGGCCGCCGGGGGTCTGGTCCGGTATGAGCCCGTTCTCCTTGCGGAAGGACTCGTAGATCTGGAGCAGCACCTGCTTCTGCCGCTCGTTGATGGTCGGGTCGGTGAGGATCGCGCTTTGCACCTCGAGCCCGACCCGGTCCCGCTCGTCGAGGATCCCGGCTTGTACGTACAGCGTCTCGGCGGAGATCCGCAGGGCCTTGGCGATCTGCTGAAGGATCTCCGCGCTCGGCTTGCGCAGGCCGCGCTCGATCTGGCTGAGATACGGATTGGACACCCCGGCGGCATCGGCGAGCTGCCGCAGGGACAACTGCGCATTGCGCCGCTGCTCCCGCAGGAACTCGCCGAGATTGCCGACGTGGAGTGATGCCATACCTCGATGCTGCCGCATGCTTGCTAACTTTTGCAAGCACCTGCTTGCTGGAGTGTCTCACTCCACATGTGACTGCAGCTGAGCCTGAGCACGACAGGTGTCCGTTCCCGGTGTATCTGCGGTTTCCCGCCGGGTCTGCGATGTGAAGTGAACGAGTCCCGGGCGACCCGCGCAGCAAGCTGCCCCAGCGGGCCACTGCCCGCGACGTTCGGCCGCGACACGTCGGTGCCCTGTCTACCCAACTTCAACCTCCTACCCCAGCGAACTCGTCGCCCCGGCCCAGCCGGCCATGTTCGAACGCTGGACGGTCGGGCGCGACATGCCGCACGGCACCCGGGGTGGAGTCGGCGATCCATACCGTGTCGGTCCAGAAGTCACTGTCCATGGCGAGCTCTCGGATCATGCGCTTGAGCAGCGGCAGTGCGGCCTTCAACCGCTTGTGGTAACCGGGCCGTTGGGGCAGGGCCGGGAACATGTCGGTCAGGTGCTTGTTCGCGTAGCGCAGCCACCGGGCCTCCGAGTGGTGCCCGAGCAGGCCTGGGCCACAGCAAGACAGACGAGTTCGGAGTCACTGAGCAGCGGCGGTCTACCGAGGCGCCGGGTTCCTCCAATTTCGTCGTCGATCTTCACATAGAGTGCGGTCGAGAGGGTGCTCAGGTCTGTCGTCACACACGGATCTTGGACGCCCTCTGCCCGCTCCGGAGGCCGAACCGCAGAGCCACGCGTCGTTGCGCTCGGAGGGACTGCGTAGCCATTGCAGAATCGAGGTCGGCAACCCAGGTGGAGGCCGCAGTGAAGTGCCCTGACATGTCGCGCGGTGCGCGTCTGACCGCCCATAGTGCCGTCTCCACATCCCTGGCCTTGTGCAGTGATCGCGCCCTGCGCGAGCTCGTGGACACGGCCATGCCGATCGGATCCGGCATCGGCGGGAAGTCGGCCCTGCTGGAGATCGCCGGAACCCCGGTCTTCGTGAAGCGAGTGCCCCTCACCGACCTGGAGAGGCAACCTGAGCACGTCCGGTCCACGGCGAATCTGTTCGAGCTGCCCGTCTTCTGCCAGTACGGCATCGGCACCATCGGTGGGCCGGGCTTCGGGGCCTGGAGAGAACTCGCCGTGCACACCATGACGACGAACTGGGTGCTCACGGCGGAATACGAGGGCTTCCCCCTGATGTACCACTGGAGGGTGCTGCCCGACTCGACGCCCCTGCCCGAGGAACTGGCCGACGTCGAACGGGCTGTTGCCTACTGGGGCGGCGGACCGCAGGTGCGCCGCCGGATCGAGGCCCTCCAGCAGTCCTCGGCGAGCGTCGCGCTGTTCCTGGAGTACATCCCGCAGAACCTGCACCAGTGGCTGGGCACTCGGGTCGAAGCAGGCGACGAGGCCGCCGACCGGGCATGCGCCATGGTGGAGAAGAACCTGGAAGCC
>NZ_JBUEGC010000071.1:0-24284 GCF_054963655.1 Streptomyces sp. HSS9-12
CCTGCCTGTGCTCGTGCGCGCTCGCGCCTGCCTGTGCTCGTGCGCGCTCGCGCCTGCCTGTGCCCGTGCGCGCTCGCGCCTGCCTGTGCCCGTGCGCGCTCGCGCCCGTCCGGGATCAGCCCTGTGCCGAAAGCCCCTTGAGGCGGGCCGCCGCCTCCTCCAGGACCTCCGTGCGCTTGCAGAACGCGAACCGGACGAACGGCGCGCCCTGCGCCTGGTGGTCGTAGAAGACCGCGTTCGGGATCGCGACGACACCGCACCGCTCCGGCAGGGCGCGGCAGAAGGCGAAGCCGTCGTGCTCGTCCAGCGGGCGGATGTCGGTGGTGACGAAGTACGTGCCGGCCGGGCGGAAGACCGTGAAGCCCGCCTCGGCGAGGCCCTCACTGAGCAGGTCGCGCTTGGCGCGCAGATCCTCGCGCAGGCCCTCGACATAGGAGTCCGGGAGCCGCAGGGCCTCCGCGACGGCGTACTGGAACGGCCCGGCGGAGACATAGGTCAGGAACTGCTTGGCGGAGCGGACGGCGGTGACCAGCTCCGGCGAGGCCGTCACCCAGCCCACCTTCCAGCCGGTGAAGGAGAACGTCTTGCCGGCCGACCCGATGGTGACCGTACGTTCGCGCATCCCGGGGAAGGAGGCCAGCGGGATGTGCTCGCCGTCGAAGACCAGATGCTCGTAGACCTCGTCGGTGACGACCAGAAGGTCGCGCTCGCAGGCCAGTTCGGCGATGGCCGTCAGCTCGTCGCGCGTCAGGACGGTGCCGGTCGGGTTGTGCGGGGTGTTGAGCAGGATCAGCCGGGTGTCGTCGGTGACGGCGTCGCGCAGCTCCTCCAAGTCCAGGCGGTATGCCGCCGACTCGGTGTCGGGCCGCAGCGTGACCGGTACGCGCCTGCCGCCGGCCATGGCGATGCAGGCGGCGTACGAGTCGTAGTACGGCTCCAGTGCGATCACCTCGTCGCCCGGCTCCAGCAGGGCGAGCAGGGAGGCGGCGATGGCCTCGGTGGCGCCGGCGGTGACCAGGACCTCGGTGTCCGGGTCGTACGTGAGCCCGTAGTGGCGCTGCTGGTGCTCGGCGATGGCGGTGCGCAGTTCCGGGATGCCGGGGCCGGGCGGGTACTGATTGCCGCGCCCGTCGCGCAGCGCTCGCACCGCTGCCTCCCGGACCTCCTCCGGGCCGTCGGTGTCGGGGAAACCCTGACCCAGGTTGATCGATCCGGTGCGGACGGCGAGCGCCGACATCTCGGCGAAGATCGTCGTCCCGAAAGCGGCCAGGCGGCGGTTGAGCAGCGGTCGTCCCATGCGGGTCATCCTCTGCCGGATGGGGCTCTGGACTCAACCGTTCGCGACCAGTCGCCAGCGGTTGGTCCCACGTCCGGCCCCGCGGGGGGTCGGGGCCGCGTGCGGCCCCGGTCCCGTATCGGCGCTCCGCCCGGATTTTCCTTCCCGCCGACCCACTCCTGTTCAGGGGCGGGGTCGGGGAGGCACCGCGAAGGGGCGTCCAGCCGAAGGCGGGCGGCGCCGAGCGCCCTGAAGCTGGGCTCGGCCACGGACCCCGGGTTGCAGTGGCGGAGCTCTGCAATGGGGGTGGGTGGGGGAAACCGGGCGCGCAGCGCCGGGCACGGGCGGGCTGGGAGCTACCGGCCCGCGGCAGCGGAGCCGCGGGTCCGCGGCCATCATCGCCAGAGGCGATGATGGCGGCGTGCGGCTGCATCCGATCACTCCCGGCCTGCTCGCCGAGCGGCTGGCCGACCGCATCGCGGAGCTGCCACCGCAGGGCGGCGGCAGCCGCGTGCGCGTGGGCATCGACGGCCCGGACGCCGCCCACCCGGGCGAGCTGTCGGCCGCCCTGGTCGAGCTGCTGCGGCTGCGCGGCCGCCCCGTCCAGCGGATCCGCGCGGGCGACTTCCTGCGCCCCGCCTCCCTCCGCTTCGAGCACGGCCATGAGAACCCGGACGCCTTCCACGGCCACTGGCTGGACGACGGCGCCCTGTGGCGGGAGGTGTTCGGGCCGCTCGACGCCGACGGCGACGGGCGCGTCCTGCCGTCCCTGTGGGACCCGCTCACGGACCGCGCGACCCGGGCCGAGTACGTACAACTGCCGCCCGGTGGCGTGCTGTTGCTCGACGGGCCGCTGCTCCTGGGCCGCTGGTTCCCCTTCGATCTGACCGTCCATCTGCGCATGTCGGCCGCCGCGCTGGCCCGCCGTACCGCGCCGGAGGAGCGGTGGACCCTGCCGGCCTTCGCCCGCTACGAGGAGGAGACCCGGCCCGCCGAGGCCGCGGACGTCGTCGTGAGCTGTGACGATCCGCGCCGGCCCGCGTGGAGCGGCTGACGCCCCTGGCTCCGCTCAACTCCACCGCTGAAGCTCAGGCCTCTCAACTCCACTGACAAAGCTCTGGACTTGCTCAACTCTGCTTTGGGCCGCACGCGCCAGGGGCATCAGCCACCCACGCAAGAAGCGGGGGCCTCGCTTCGGGGGATGAGAGGAGAGTGAGGGACGATGTTCTATGTTGTTTTCGCGGTGATCGCGGTGTTTGTGCTGGCGGTCATCCTGGGGGCCGCTCGGATCGGCAAGGGTGGTCTGGGGCCCAAGCGCCGCCATGGTGGCCGGCGCCCTTCCGCCGGCACCAGCTGGTGGGCCGGTGCCGGTGCCGGGGACGTCGCCGGCGGTTCGTCCTGCGGCGGCAGCCATCACTCCTGCGGCGGCGGCTCCTCGTGCGGTTCGTCCTGCGGCGGCGGGGGCGGATGCGGTGGCGGCAGCTGATCGAGCTTCGCTCGATGCGTCTGCAAACCGCATCTGACCGCTGCTTATGCAACCGTCCCATGCTTGATCGCATATGCACCCGGTGGGCCGATAAGCCCATCGGGTGCTTGCGGTATGAACAGTTGAACCCCGAAGCCCACTCGTGGATGGAAACCCGGCGAAGATGGGTAAAAGCGCTGTGGGCGCCGGGCAGTTCATGATTCCGTATCCCACCGACCCCTCGTGGGCACGAGCCGGCGATGCGTCCCCCGGTCCTCCACCGGGGTGGGCCGGCAAACCATCCACCGTGTGCTTGCGGAGCCGACCCATGCTCACCACTCTCAAGACTGCCTACACCGACACCCGTGCGGCCGACCTCGCATGGTGTCTGGGCAGAGAACCACTGCCCGCACTGGCCGTGCTGGACCTCGAACTCGACGCAGCCAATGTGCAGTTGCGCCTCCTTGGCGCGTCCCACCAGGTCATCGTCAGGGAAAAGCAGAGAAGTTGTTCCGAGACCGTGGCTTGCCTGCCCGGCAGCAGCACTCCGCTGCCGCTGGGGGTGGCCAAGAGCATCGGAGACTGGGAGTACGAGTTCGCCGCCCGTGTCGAGAGGCTGTCGCAGGGCTCATTCGCGGGCCGCGCCCAGGAGTTGCTGGCGCTGGTCGCAGATCACCCGCACGGCCTGGCCGGCACCTTCCCCGGCAGCCCGCACGCGTTCACCGCGATGCTCGCGCAACGCCACGAAGGGCAGCTGTGCTGGCGCACCTGGCACGCCTACCCACAGGAAGGGCGGCTGGTGGCAACCCGGACGCAGGTGCGGATAAGCGCGACGGCGCGCACGTAGCGCCTGCACGCCGGGTCATGCGCCTATGCGCCGGCGGCCCCGCAGGCGGTGCTCCTACCTGCTCATGTCGTACGGGCGTGCACGGGGACACGCCTCCAATGCACCCCTGTGGGTGACAAGTCCCATGGATGCCTGTGACGTAGCGTTCGCAACATGATCGAGCAGCCTGTGACCCGTGTCTCGTATGAGGCGCTGCGGCCGGAGTCGCAGGACCCGGCGCGGCTGCCCGTACCGGCCGGGCTCGGCCGCTTCCTCGTGCTCGGTGCCGTGCTGATCTGTGCCGCCTGCGGACTCGTCTACGAGCTCGAACTCGTGGCTCTCGCCTCGTACTTGGTCGGCGACTCGGTCACCCAGGCCTCCGTGGTGCTGTCCGTGATGGTCTTCGCCATGGGTATCGGCTCCCTGCTCGCCAAGCGGCTTCGATGCCGCGCCGCCGCCGGCTTCGGGCTCGTCGAGTCGGCGCTCGCCCTGGTGGGCGGCGTCTCGGCGATGGCGCTGTACGCGGCCTTCGCCTGGTTCGGTCAGTCGCGCCCGGCGCTGGTCGGCTTCTCGCTCATCATCGGTGTGCTCATCGGCGCCGAGGTGCCGCTGCTGATGACCCTTATCCAGCGCATCCGGCAGCAGGACGCGGGCGGTGCGGTCGCCGACCTGTTCGCCGCCGACTACGTGGGCGCGCTGCTCGGCGGGCTGGCCTTCCCCTTTCTCCTGCTACCGAGACTGGGCCAGTTGAGCGGCGCGCTGCTGACCGGCGCGGTGAACGCGGTGGCCGGCGGCGCACTGGTGCTGTGGCTGTTCCGCGGCGATCTGACCGTTCGCGTCCGCTGGCTGCTGTTCCTGGTCAACGTTCTGGTGCTGGCCGTGCTCGCCGCCGGCACCGTCTTCGTCGACTCGTTCGAACGGGCGGCGCGACGGGCGGTGTACGGGGCCGAGGTCCGCATCGCCGTGCAGACGGGGGAGCAGGAGATCGTCCTCACCGGCCCGGCGCGCGGCGAGCCCGGCCCCGCGTCCCGCTCGCTGTCGCTCTTCCTCGACGGACGGCTGCGGATCAGCGGCCGCGACGAGTTCCGCTACCACGAGGCGCTGGTCCATCCCGCGATGGCCGGCGGACCGCACCGGCGCGTCCTGGTGCTCGGCGGCGGTGACGGGCTGGCCGTGCGCGAAGTGCTGCGTCACCGGGATGTGGAGTCGGTGACGGTCGTCGAACCCGACCCCGGACTGGTGCAGTTGGCCCGTACGGACCCTGGGCTCAGGGCGCTGAACGACGATGCGCTCGGGGACCGGCGGGTGCGGGTCGTGACGGCGGACGCGTTCGAGTGGCTGCGGTCCGGGGTGGCGGTGCGGGCACGTGGGGCCCTGAGCCCGTACGACGTGGTGATCTCCGACCTGCCCGACCCGGGGATCACCGCCAGCACCAAGCTCTACTCCCGGGAGTTCTACGGGCTCGCCGAGCGCGCCCTGGCTCCCGCCGGGCGGCTTGTCGTGCACGCCGGGACGACCTCGGTGCGCCCGCGCGTGTTCTGGACGGTGGAGGCCACGGTCCGCTCGGCGGGCCTGCGGACCGTGCCCTTCCGGGTGGGCGGGCGGCTCTCGGGATTCTCCGGCGGCCCGGACCGCTCCTCGGAGGCGGGCACGAGCTCGCGTGACTGGGGTTTCGTCCTCGCCGCCCGTGAGCGCCCGCGCCTGCGCCTGCCGGGTGGGCGCGGCGCCCCCCGCCTGCGCTCGCTGACCCTCGCCTCGCTGCGCGCGGACGCCCGCGGAGCCGAGCGTCACCGCATCCCCGGCCTGCCGCCGTCCACGCTGATGCATCCCCGCTATCTGCGCTAGGTGTATTGCCCTGAGAGGTTGGGGACGCGGCTGGCGGGTGGCTGGCCCTTCAGCGCGGTGTGGCCGCGGTGGTGATTGTAGGTATGCAGCCACCCTGGGAATGCTTCGCGATGCTCGTGTTCTGACCGGTAGGGGCGCGCGTACGGCCGAGTACGTATGCGGCTCGTGGCCGCCTCTGTCACGAAGTACGACGGATCTCGCGCAGATCCGGGTGCCGAATCCGCCTGGCTGGGTAGGCTCGATCCCCATGGAGCATGAGGTGTTCGTTCCGTTTCCCGTCGGCACCGTGCGGCAGGCGCTCGCAGACGGTGCGCGCGTCGCCCGCTGCCTCCCGGGATTCCAGGCAGACACCGACGAGGCGGCGGACGCCCCCGAAGCGCTGGCCGGCCGGCTGCGGCTGCGCCTCGGCAGCTCGTCCATCACCTACCGCGGCACCATCCGTATCACCGAGCTGGACGACGGTGATCTCGCGGTCGAGGCCGAGGGCACGGAATCGCGCGGCAGCGGCATGGTGAAGCTCGCGCTGACCGTCCGGCTGTCCCCCACGGACGGCGGTACGGCTCTGATCTGCAGCGGGACCGTACACGCCGAGGGCCGGCTCGCCGAGTCCAACGACGCGTCCGCGACCGCGGCGGGCCGCCGTCTGCTGGACCGATTCGCCACGGACCTGGCCGCCGACCTGGAGTCGTCCCCGCTCGGAGCGGGAGGAGTGGCCGCGCCGGCCGCCTCCGGTGACGCGAGCGGCGAGGGCCCGGACCTGACCTCGGGCGGTGACGACGCCGGCTCGACCGCGGCGGACGACAACGAGCGCGTCATCCCCGCCATCCCTGCGCCCGAGAACGGCCGGGCGGCGGACTCCACCCCCGCCGTACCGTCCGATGCCGCGGACAAGGACAAGGCGGAGAAGGCGGAGGAGAAGGCTGAGGCGGGTGCCGATGCCGCCGCGGATGCGGGGGACACGGACGCCGAGGCGGAGCAGGACCGCTCGGCCGGGGCGGACGAGGGGCCCGCGGGCGCGCCTGCGGCGTCGTCCGTATTCGACACCGAGGTCCCGCCGTCCTCGCTCGATCCGCTCTCCGACGCCGACGACGACTTCGCGGCAGAGCCGCCGGCCGAGGCCGCGCACGCGCGCCGCACCATGATCGGACGTAGCGCCGAGGAGGTCGACCACGCCCCGCCGCGCGGCCGGTACGCCCCCGTGCCCCCGCCCGAGGTGGCCGCCGCCCCGGCCGTTCTGCGCTGGGCGGCTCCCGCCGCGGCCGTGGTCCTCGCCTCCGCCGTCGTGGTCAGCCGTATGCTGCGGCGCCGGCGGTAACCCTGAGGGGGTACGCGTAGCGCCGGGCCCGACGACGCTGCGGCCGGACAGCCGCCCGGCCCACGGTTAGGGTCGAAGGGTGAGCACCCATGACACGAGGACGCAGTCGTCGGCCGGCTCGGGGGTCCGACTCGGCACCGGAGACGTGGAGTTGACCGTACGGCCCGATCTCGGCTGCCGGATCAGCTCGCTGCGGATCGGCGGTACGGAACTGCTGCGGCAGGGGCCCGCATACGGATCGTTCCCGATGGTGCCCTGGTGCGGCCGCATCGACCACGGGCGGTTCCGCAACGGCGCAGAGCAGCACCAGATGCCCCGCAACGCCCCGCCCCACGCCATCCACGGCACCGCTCGCGACGCCGTATGGCGCACCGCCCGAGCGGAGCAGGACTCCGCCATCTTCACCTACGACCTCGCCGAGCCGTGGCCGTACGCCGGCCGGGTCACCCAGCTCGTCGAGCTGTCCGAGGACTCGCTCACCCTCACCCTGGGCGTCGAGACGATCGATGACTCCTTCCCGGCGCAGGCGGGCTGGCACCCCTGGTTTCTGCGCAATCTCGGCCACGGTGGCGATGCGCGCATCGACTTCGAGCCGGCCTGGCAGGAGGAGCGCGGTCAGGACCACCTGCCGACCGGGCGGCGCATCGAGGCCCGGCCCGGCCCGTGGGACGACTGCTTCGGGATGCCGGACGGCGTGGATGTCACGCTCACCTGGCCGGAGCGTCTGGAGCTGAGGATCGCCAGCCGTGCCGAGTGGGTGGTCATCTACGACGAGCAGGCCGAGGCCGTATGCGTGGAGCCGCAGTCCGGCCCGCCCAACGGGCTGAACACCATGCCGCACCTGGTCACGCCGATCGAGCCCCTGGAAGTCTCCACGACATGGGCCTGGCGCCGGCTGGGCTGAGCCCGCTGCGCTCCGTCAGGCCGGGCCCGCCGGGCCGTGGCTGGGCTGGCCTAAGCTCATGGGCATGAGCAACGCCCGTGACGCCCTGCTGCGGCAGATCAAGGACAAGGCCGTGGTCCACGGCAAGGTGACCCTCTCCTCCGGCAAGGAGGCCGACTACTACGTCGACCTGCGCCGGATCACCCTCGACGGTGAGGCCGCGCCGCTCGTCGGCCAGGTCATGCTGGACCTCACCGCCGACCTGGACTACGACGCCGTGGGCGGGCTGACGCTGGGCGCCGACCCGGTGGCCACGGCGATGCTGCACGCGGCCGCCGCGCGCGGCAAGAAACTGGACGCGTTCGTGGTACGGAAGGCGGGCAAGGCGCACGGCCTGCAGCGCCGTATCGAGGGCCCGGACGTCAAGGGCCGGCGGGTGCTCGCGGTGGAGGACACCTCCACGACCGGTGGCTCGGTGCTGACCGCGGTCGAGGCGCTGCGCGAGGAGGGCGCCGAGGTCGTCGGGGTCGCGGTCATCGTCGAGCGGGGCGCCACTCCTGCGATTGCGGAGACGGGGCTGCCGTACTACCAGGCGTACGGGCTGGACGACCTGGGGCTCTAGGCTCGGGATCAGGTCTCTGACCTGCGGATTCGACACAGGGTCGAGGATGGGTCGAGGGTTTCACGTGAAACCGTCGACCCGTATCCGTACCGCCGTCCGGGTTGTGTCCGCGCTCAGAGGATGGGCCGGGTGGACCAATCGTCCGCGTCTGGGAAGATAGGGCCGACGATGACGTCCCCCCTCACCCGCACGTCTCACAAGGAGCGGACAGATGCCCATCGCAACCCCCGAGGTCTATAGCGAGATGCTCGACCGGGCGAAGGCAGGCAAGTTCGCCTACCCGGCCATCAATGTGACCTCGTCGCAGACTCTGCACGCCGCCATGCGTGGTTTCGCCGAGGCAGAGAGCGACGGCATCGTCCAGATTTCGACGGGTGGTGCCGAGTTCCTGGGTGGCCAGTACAAGAAGGACATGGTGACCGGTGCCGTCGCGCTTGCCGAGTTCGCGCACGTGGTCGCCGAGAAGTACCCGGTGAACATCGCGCTGCACACCGACCACTGCCCCAAGGACAAGCTCGACGGGTACGTACGCCCGCTGCTCAAGATCTCCCAGGAGCGCGTCGCCCGCGGCGAGAACCCGCTGTTCCAGTCCCACATGTGGGACGGCTCCGCCGAGAAGCTCGACGACAACCTCGCCATCGCGCAGGAGCTGCTCGCCGAGGCCGTCAAGGCGCGGATCATCCTCGAGGTCGAGATCACCCCGACCGGTGGCGAGGAGGACGGCGTCTCACACGAGATCAACGACAAGCTGTACACCACCGTCTCGGACGCCGAGCGCACCGCCGAGGCCCTGGGCCTGGGCGAGAAGGGCCGCTACCTGCTGGCCGCTTCCTTCGGCAACGTCCACGGCGTCTACAAGCCGGGCAACGTCGTACTGCGCCCGGAGTTGCTGCGTGAGCTGCAGGACGGCGTGGGTGCCAAGCACGGCAAGAAGGACCCGTTCTACTTCGTCTTCCACGGCGGCTCCGGCTCCACGGAGGAGGAGATCCGTACCGCGCTGGAGAACGGCGTGGTGAAGATGAACCTCGACACGGACACCCAGTACGCCTTCACCCGGCCGGTCGCGGACCACATGTTCCGCAACTACGACGGTGTGCTGAAGGTCGACGGTGAGGTCGGCGACAAGAAGACCTACGACCCGCGCGCCTGGGGCAAGAAGGCGGAGGCGAGCATGGCTGAGCGTGTGACGAAGGCCTGTGCGGACCTGCGCTCCACGGGCACGAAGCTGAAGTAATCCCACCGGCGGTGGTGCGGGGCCGACGGCCCCACCCGCCTCGGAAGGGGCCCGGGCCCCGCCCACGCAGCGGAGTCCCCGGCCCCCACCCGCCTCGGAAGGGGCCCGGGCACCGCCCACGCGGCGGAGTCCGGGCCCCTTCGGGTTCCCCGGCCGAGTCGGGGGAAGCTCCGCAGGGGCGGGTGACTAGCCGAAAAAGGGCCGGGCAGGGGATGATCCCGGTATGAGCGACGCCCGGCCGGATCCGGCGCGGGGCTCCCTCCCGGAGCCTGGGACGGAGCCTGCGGGCGCGGGCGCCGAGACCCCGGGGGCCCGGCCGCAGGCGGAATCCGCCGGTGCCGTCCGGCTTTCCGATCCCCGAGGGCGCTGGGTACTGCTCACCACCGTGCTCGGCTCGGGCATGGCCCTGCTCGACAGCACCGTCGTCAACGTCGCCCTGCCGCACATCGGCGCCGACCTGAACGCCGACCTGGCGGCCCTGCAGTGGACCGTCAACGCCTACATGCTCACGCTCGCCTCGTTGATCCTCCTCGGCGGGGCGCTCGGCGACCGGTACGGCCGGCGCCGGGTGTTCGTCGTCGGTGTGGCGTGGTTCGCCCTGGCGTCGATGCTGTGCGGGTTCGCCCCGAACGCCGGAGTGCTGGTCGCCGCCCGCGCTCTCCAGGGCATCGGCGGGGCGCTGCTGACCCCCGGCTCGCTCGCCATCATCCAGTCGGCCTTCCACCCGGACGACCGGGCGCGTGCCGTCGGTGCCTGGTCCGGGCTCGGTGGCGTCGCCGCCGCGGTGGGTCCGTTCCTGGGCGGCTGGCTGGTGGACGGCCCGGGCTGGCGCTGGGTGTTCCTGCTCAATGTGCCGGTGGCGCTGGTGTGCGTGCCGGTGGCGCTGCGGCACGTACCGGAGTCCAGTACCGCGGTGCTCCCCGGGCAGGCGGCACCTGAGCGGTTCGACGTCGCCGGCGCGGTGCTGGGAGCGCTGTCCCTCGGCGCTTTCACATACGCGCTCATCGCCGCGCCCGGGCGGGGCGCCTCGCCCCAGGTGCTGGTCCCGGCGGTCGGCGGGGTGCTGATCGGGGTGGCGTTCGTGTGGCTGGAGCGGCGGCGCGCGGACCCGATGCTGCCGCTGGGGATCTTCTCCTCCCGGCAGTTCACCGCCGTCAACGCCGTGACGCTCGGCGTGTACGCGGCCTTCAGCGGCTTCTTCTTCCTGTCGGTCATCCAGTTGCAGGTCGCCCTCGGCTACTCGGCGCTCGCGGCAGGCCTGGCCCTGCTGCCGACCACGCTGCTTCTGCTGTTGCTGTCCCCGCGCGCCGGTGATCTGGGGCAGCGGATCGGGCCGCGAATCCCGCTCACCATCGGCCCGCTGCTGTGCGCGGCGGGCATGCTGCTGATGGTGCGGGCCCGACCGGGATCCTCCTACGCGCTGGATGTGCTACCCGCCCTGGTGGTGCTCGGTGCGGGCCTGACGCTGGTGGTCGCGCCACTCACCGCGACCGTGCTGGCGTCGGTCGACGTCCGGCACGCGGGCCTCGCCAGCGGGGTGAACAACGCGGTGGCGCGCGCCGCCGGGCTGGTGTCGGTTGCGGCGCTGCCGCTGCTGGCGGGCATGGGGCCGGAGGTGTACCGCTCGGCGACGGCGTTCGACCATGCCTTCCGGCGGGCGATGCCGATGTGCGCGGGGGTGCTGGTGCTGGCCGCGGTGCTGGCGTGGTCCACCGTACGGTCCGATGTGCTCGCGCGCCCGGCGGAGGGCGAGCCGGAGCGGTGCCATGCGGAGTGCCGCTTCCACTGCGGCGTGTCGTCGCCCCCGCTGGATCCGGGCGACACCGGCGACCCCGGCGGGGCCCAGTGCCCGGACGGCCGCCAGGCACGGCGGTGAGGGCCGGCCGCCGGGCGGCGGCGCAACGCGCCGTATGCGCGGCGTCACCTGGTACCCGTCAAGCGAACAGGGCCCGGTTGTGGCGGCTGTGGGCATCCTCTCCAGGCATAAGCCAGGCAGACTTGGTCCATGGCCATTCACGAGAACCTGCTCGGGGGACCGCCCCCGACCCACCTGCCCGACGACCCCGAGCCGCGCGAGCTGCTCGCCACCGGCGCGGCGCCGGCTGAGGTCGCCGCCAAGTACCCGGCCTCCTCCCTGGCCTGGGCCCAGCTCGCCGACGACGCGTTCGAGGCGGGCCGGGTCGTGGAGTCGTACGCGTACGCCCGCACCGGTTACCACCGCGGCCTCGACGCGCTGCGCCGCAGCGGATGGAAGGGTCACGGGCCGGTGCCCTGGGAGCACGAGCCCAACCGTGGCTTCCTGCGTGCGCTGCACGCCCTTGCACGGGCCGCGCAGGCGATCGGCGAGCAGGCCGAGTACGAGCGCTGCACGACCTTCCTCCGCGAGTCGTCCCCGGCGGCCGCGGACACCCTCACCTGAACCTGATCCATACCCGAGGGACAGGGGCCTGCCTGCCGCGTTTCGCCCGGGCGGGCCCTTGCCGTATTCGGCGCCGGGCGCCGATGATGCGCTGTGGGCCCGGCGCCGTGCTGTGATCGCACGAGGTGCGGACCCGAGGGGACCGGGGCTCCGATGCCGAGAGGAAGGGGCGGACCGCTACCCGGTAGCACAACCCAGGAGACAGAAATGTCGCGACCGCCCGAAGCCGGCTCGGAGACCCCGGAGCCGGCCCCGGATCTGAGCATTGGCAGCACCGGCACAACCCCGTACGAGGATTACGTACGGGCGGACATCCTCACCCATCTGCAGCAGCCGCTCTCCGACGACCCTGGCGAGATGGCCTTCCTCGTCACGACCCAGGTCATGGAGCTGTGGTTCACGCTGATCGTCCATGAGTGGCAGACGGCGGCCGACGCGCTGCGTGAGGACGACGTGGAGACCGCGCTGGAGGCGCTGCGGCGCTCCACCCATGAGCTCGAGTCGCTGGTCGCCTCGTGGAAGCCGCTCGCCCACCTCACCCCCGTACAGTTCAACGCCTACCGCAGCGCCCTCGGCGAGGGCTCCGGCTTCCAGTCCGCGATGTACCGGAGGCTGGAGTTCCTGCTCGGCGAGAAGTCGGTGTCCATGCTCGCCCCGCACCGGGGCGCGCCGCGCGCGCACGCCGAGCTGGAGAAGGCGCTCACCGAGCCGAGCCTGTACGACGAGGTGCTGCGGCTGCTGGCGCGGCGCGGGTACGCCGTTCCGCCGTCCGTACTGGACCGGGACCTGACCCAGCGCTACGAGGGCGGCCCGGCCGTCGAGGCGGTCTGGCAGGAGATCTACTCCGGCCCGCAGAACAGCGAACTCGTCCGGCTCGGTGAGGTGCTGACCGATGTGGCCGAGCTGGTCTGGCGCTGGCGCAACGACCATCTGGTCGCGACCCGGCGGGCCATGGGCGCGAAGCCCGGCACGGGTGGTTCGGCGGGTGTCGCCTGGCTGGAGAAGCGGGCGAGCAAGAACGTCTTCCCCGAGCTGTGGACGGCGCGCAGCCATGTCTGAGGTCTCGCAGGGGACGCCAGGGATGGCGCAGGCGCCTGAGGGGCTGTCGGATTCGCCGGCGGCCGAGGCCCGCGAGCTGGATGCCGTGGATGAACTCGCCGCGGTACGCGACCGCTTCGAGCTCGACGACACGGTCTATCTGGACGGCAACTCCCTCGGCGCGCTGCCGCGCAGCGTGCCGGGGCGGCTCGCCGAGGTCGTGGCCCAAGAGTGGGGACGACTGCGGATCCGGTCCTGGGAGGAGAGCGGGTGGTGGACCGCGCCCGAGCGGATCGGTGACCGGATCGCGCCACTGGTCGGGGCCGCGCCCGGGCAGGTGGTGGTCGGGGACTCGACTAGTGTCAACGTCTTCAAGGCGGTTGTCGCCGCCCTGCGGATGGCGGCGGAGGGAGATCCGGGCCGGCGCGATGAGCTGCTGCTCGACGCGTCGACCTTCCCGACCGACGGCTATATCGCCGAGTCCGCCGCCCGGTTGACGGGCAGTCGTATCCGTGCCGTCGCCGCCACCGACATGGCGGCCGAGATCAGCGACCGGACCGCCGTCGCACTGATCAACCACGTCGACTACCGCACCGGGCGGTTGCACGACCTGCCCGGCACGACGGCGGCCGCGCATGCCGCCGGGGCGCTGGTGGTGTGGGACCTGTGCCACAGCGCAGGCGCGCTGCCCGTCGAACTCGACGCGCATGCGGTCGACTTCGCGGTCGGCTGCACCTACAAGTACCTCAACGGCGGGCCGGGCGCCCCGGCGTATCTGTACGTCCGCCGTGACCTGCAGCCACGCTTCGACTCCCCGCTCCCCGGCTGGAACTCGCACGCTGACCCCTTCGGCATGGCGCCCGCCTACACCCCGGCGGAGGGCTCCGTACGGGGCCGCGTCGGCACGCCCGACATCCTGTCGATGCTGGCGTTGGAGGCCGCGCTGGATGTGTGGGAGGGCGTGTCGGTCCAGGCGGTCCGGGACAAGAGCCTGGCGCTGACGGACTTCTTCCTGGAGTGCGTGGCGGCGTACGTGCCGCAGGGGCGGGTGGAGTGCATCACCCCGTCCGCACATGCGGAACGGGGCAGCCAGGTCGCTCTGCGCTGTGCGGGGGCGGGGGAGGTGATGCGCGAGCTGACGGCGCGCGGCGTCGTCGGCGACTTCCGCCACCCGGACGTTCTGCGCTTCGGTTTCACCCCGCTGTACACGTCCTTCGCGGACGTGGAACGTGCGGCGCGCGTGCTGGGGGATGTCCTCGCCGATGCCGACGGGGAGGCCTGACCGTGCCGGGTCAGGATCCGCGCACCGGTGACGGGGCTTTTGCCCCGTCACCGCCGTCCGGTGAAGGGCCGGTACCGGGCCTGGTGACGGCGCGGGGGGCGGCTGGATCCGAGCCCGCCGCGGCCCCGGGCCTGGCCCCTGCCGGGGATGACGGTCTGGTCGGCGCGGCCGCCGAAGAGGAGGCGTCCGCGCTCGGGCATGTGCCCGTGGCGGGCGATGCGGTGGCCGCCTATGGACCGCATCCCGACCAGGTTGTCGACTTCTACGCGCCGCGTGGCGGTGATCGGCCCGCGGCGCTCGTCGTGCTGCTGCACGGTGGGTCCTGGCGTGCGCCGTACGACCGGGCGTACATCTCGCCGCTTGCTGCGCTGCTTGCTGATCACGGCTTCGCAGTGGCCTCGGTCGAATACCGCCGAGGCCCCGGTGGGCCGCCCACGCCGGACACCGGGGCGCCGGACAGCGGGGCTCAGGAGCCGCCTGTGAGCGATGCGGAGCTGCCGGTCGCCGGCCGGTGGCCCGAGACGCTCGACGACGTGGCCGCCGCCGTCGAGGCCGTGCCCGCACTGGCTGCGGCCGCGCTCGGACCGGGCGTCGTCGACCCCGGGCGGACCGTGCTCGCCGGGCACTCCGCCGGGGGCCACCTCGCTCTGTGGGCCGCCGCCCGGCATGTGCAGCCGGCTGACTCCCCCTGGCACCGCGCCTCGCCTCCCCCCGTTCGGGGCGTCGTCGCTCTTGCCCCTCTCGCGGACTTCGCGACCGCCCGGCGGCTGCGCGCCTGCACCGACGCGGTCGTGCAGTTCCTCGGCGGGCCGGAGGAGTTCACGGCACGGCAGCCCTACGCCGATCCGGCCGCGCTGCTCCCCAGCGGCATCGCCACCACCATCGTGCAGGGCGCCACTGACATCGACGTCCCGCCCGGGATCGCGGAGGCGTTCGCCGCGGCGGCAGCGGCGGCCGGCCGGCCCGTACGGCTGGTTCTCCTGGAAGGCGTCGGGCACTTCCCACCCGTCGACCCGGCCGCCCCCGCGGTCCGCACCACGGTCGAGGAGATCACCCGCCTCGCCCGGAGCGCCGCGCCCTAACGCGCCTGCGGCGGGCTCTTCCCCTGACCCGCCGAGCGGGCTGGACGTGTCGGCGGCGCGGCAGGCGGCTGCACACCCGCGCGTTCGGGATCGGGACGACGTCCCAGATCCGTCCGCTGATCGGGGTTGAGCGCCGCCCTGGCGGATACCGTCAGCCCATGACGGAAGCCGCATTCGACCCGTGGTCCCCGGACTTCGTCGCCGACCCCTACCCCGCCTATGCCGCGCTGCGCGAACAGGGCCACGCGCACTGGTTCGACCCCACGAGCCAGTGGCTCATCCCGCACCACGCCGATGTGAGCGCCCTGCTGCGGGACCGCCGGCTCGGGCGTACGTATCTGCACCGCTTCTCGCACGAGGAGTTCGGGAGGCAACCGCCACCACCCGAACACGAGCCGTTCCACACCCTCAACGCCCACGGCCTGCTGGACCTCGAACCCCCCGATCACACCCGTGTCCGCCGACTGGTCGCGAAGGCCTTCACGCCGCGGACCGTGGAGCAGCTGACGCCGACCGTCGAGCGGCTGGCCGCCGAGCTGGTCGAGGAGCTGTGTACGGAAGGCGGCGGCGACCTCGTCGCCCGGGTCGCGGAGCCCCTCCCCGTGGCCGTGATCGCCGAGATGCTGGGCGTGCCGGCCGCCGACCGGCATCTGCTGCGCCCCTGGTCGGCGGACATTGTCGGCATGTTCGAGCTGAATCCGTCGGAGGAGGCGGCCCGCCGGGCGGTTCAGGCCTCGAGCGACTTCTCCGCGTATCTGCGGCAGCTGATCGCCGACCGCCGGAAGTCTCCCGGCGAGGACTTGATCAGCGGTCTGATCGAGGCCCATGAGGATCAAGAGGTGGGGCGCGGTGGGGGTCTCCCCGGACGAAGTCTGGGGGAGCCACCTTGGAAGGGTGGTGGCGGGCGACGGGCGGGACGGCTGACCGAGCAGGAGATGATCTCCACCTGTGTGCTGCTGTTGAATGCGGGTCATGAGGCGACGGTCAACTCCACCGCCAACGGCTGGCTGGCCCTCTTCCGCAACCCGGAGCAGCTCGCTGCCCTGCGCGCCGACCGGTCCCTGCTGCCCACCGCGATCGAGGAGTTGCTGCGGTACGACACCCCGCTGCAGATGTTCGAGCGGTGGGTGCTGGAGGACATCGAGGTCGAGGGGACGCGGATCCCGCGCGGTTCGGAGGTGGCCCTGCTCTTCGGTTCCGCCAACCGCGATCCGGCCCGCTTCGCCGACCCCGACCGGCTGGACCTCGCCCGCCCCGAAAACCCGCACATCACCTTCGGCGCGGGCATCCACTACTGCCTGGGCGCCCCGCTGGCCCGCATCGAACTCACCACGGTCTTCGGCGCGCTGCTGCGCCGGGCGCCGCAAATGCGACTGGTACGCGAGCCGCGGTGGAAGCCGGGTTATGTGATCCGCGGCCTGGAGGAGCTGGTGGTCGAGGTCTAGCCGCGCCCGTCCGTCACGCCCTCCGTCAGCCGAGGTCGCGGCGGCGCAGACAGACCAGCCCCACCGCCGTCAGGACCGCGGCACCCGCCAGCAGCAGCACCGGCGCGGTCGCCGTCACCTCGTCGGCCGGCACCTTCGGCAGGTGGGTGAACGGGGACAGGTCCAGCACCGGCTGGCTCAGCTTCAGCACCGGCCCGTACATCCCGATCACCAGGAACGCCGAGACGAACCCCCAGGCGGCAGAGGTCAGCTTCGGCACCGCTCCGAACAGCAGGACCGCGACCGCCGCCACGAACCACACCGCGGGTACCAGCACCAGCGACGCACCCAGCATCCGCGGCACCTGACCGCCGACGTCTCCGGCGGTCGCCCCGTGCCCCAGGCCCATGCCCAGGCCGCCGGCCAGCAGCACCGCCACGGTGCCCACAGCCGCGACGGCCAGGTGGCTCGCGGCCCACCGCAACCGCCCGACCGCGCCGCCGAGTACGGGTTCGGCCCGCCCCGACACCTCCTCCGTCCGCAGCCGCAGCACCGCCTGCACGGCATACACCGTCGCGATCATCGCGAGCAGCGAGAGCATCGTGGCGAGGAAGGTGTCGATCAGCGTGTGCGCGCCGCCCATACGCCGGAAGGTGTCAGCGAGCTGCTTGTTGTCCTTCACCAGGTCGGCCGCGCCGTCGGCGGTGCCGCCGAAGACGAAGCCCGCCACGGCGAAGCCTGCCGCCCAGCCGTACAGCGGGCCGCGCTGCAGCCGCCAGGCGAGGCCGAGCGGACCGCTCAGCCAGAACCCGGCCTGCGCCGGGCCGGGCCGGGTGCTGAGCAGCCCCGCGTCCAGGTCACGCCGGGTGACCAGGGCGTACGCGCCGGCCGTCAGGGCCGTGACCGCCGCGGCGAGCAGCCCGAAGACCCACCAGCGCTCGGCGGCGAAGGGCCGTACCTGTTCGCTCCAGCCCAGTGGCGACAGCCACACCAGCCACGACGGGCCGTCCGAGCCCGCGCCGTCACCGGCCGCGCGGAGCAGGAAGCCCACCCCGAGCACCGCACAGGCCAGACCCCGTGCGGCCCGCCCGGTCTCGGCGAGCTGCGCGGCGACCGCCGCGACGGCGGCGAAGACCATGCCCGCGAAGGCGAGGGCGAGCCCGAAGGCCACCGCACCGTCGCCGGGTTCGCCCTGCGCACCCAGCCCGGCGGCGACGAGCAGCCCAACGGCCAGGGACGCGCCGAAGGCCATGGCCAGGGCGGCCGTCAGGGGCGCCCGCCGGCCGACCGCACCCGAGCCGACCAGCTCCAGCCGCCCGGTCTCCTCCTCGTCGCGGGTGTGCCGTACGAGCAGGAGGATGCCCATCAGCCCGGCCAGCGCCGTGCCGAAGGAGCCGAATCGCCAAGCGGTGAGCCCGCCGATCGTCGTGGCGTCGAATACGGGACCGTAGAGCGCTGTCAGCGAGCTGTTGCCCGCCACGCTCTGGGCCAGGTCGGCCCGCTCGGCAGCGGTGTCGTATACCCCGGCGAGCGCGGACGCCCCGCTGACGACCATCAGGCCGAGGGCGAGCACCCAGGCGGGGATCATGAACCGGTCGCGCCGCAGCGCGAGCCGGATCAGCGGGCCGGTTCCGGCCGGCACGCCTCGCCGTACCCCGTAGGAGACAGGGATGGTGTTCGTGGTCATCGCGACGGAACCTCTTCCACATCGTCCTGGTAGTGGCGCAGGAAGAGCTCTTCCAGGGTGGGCGGGGTGCTGGTCAGGCTGCGCACGCCGGACTCGCTGAGCTGCCGCAGTACGGGGTCGAGCTTGTCGGTGTCGACCTGCAGCCGCACCCGGTGCCCCCGGACGTCGAGCTCGTGGACGCCGGAGAGGCTGGACAGTCCGTTCGGCGGTCCGGCGAGCTCCGCGGTGACACTGGTCCGGGTCAGGTGCCGCAGGTCGGCGAGCGTTCCGGTCTCGACCGTGCGGCCCTTGCGGATGATGCTGACCCGGTCGCAGAGCGCCTCGACCTCGCTGAGGATGTGGCTGGACAGCAGGACCGTACGGCCGCGCCCCCGCTCCTCGGCGATCAGGCCGCGGAAGACCTCCACCATCAGCGGGTCGAGGCCGGAGGTCGGCTCGTCGAGGATCAGCAGCTCGACGTCCGAGGCAAAGGCGGCGACGAGGGCGACCTTCTGCCGGTTCCCTTTGGAGTACGTACGCCCCTTCTTGGTCGGGTCGAGCTCGAAGCGCTCCAGCAGCTCGGCCTTGCGCCGCTTGTCGAGCCCTCCGCGCAGGCGCCCGAGGAGGTCGATGACCTCGCCGCCGGAGAGGTTGCGCCACAGGCTGACGTCACCGGGCACGTACGCGAGCCGCTTGTGCAGCTCGACCGCGTCCTGCCAGGGGTCTTTGCCGAGCAGCTGCACCGCGCCGCGGTCGGCGCGCAGCAGGCCGAGGAGGATCCGGATGGTGGTGGACTTCCCGGCCCCGTTGGGCCCGAGGAAGCCGTGTGCCTCACCCGCTTCGACGGTGAGGTCGAGACCGCCCAGCGCGCGGGTCCGGCCGAAGGACTTGGTCAGGCCGGACACAGTGATTGCCTTCGTCATGGTTTTGAAATTACGCTTGTTTCACAAAATTGTGAAGTTAAGGAAGCGTATAAACTCGTGGAGTGGTGCCTGAGCAGGCGAGATGATGCGGCGGTGGCAGACGACGTGGTGAGCAAACGCGATGAGGACGCGGTGTCTCGGTTCGTCGAGCGGTTCGCCTCCCAGTTGACCGACGCGGGCATGCAGCGGATGGCGTCCCGGGTCTTCGCGGCGCTGCTCGCCTCCGACTCCGGCTCGCTGACCTCGGCGGAGCTGGCCGAGCGGCTGCAGATCAGCCCGGCGGCGGTTTCCGGGGCGATCCGCTATCTGTCGCAGGTCAACATGGTCTCCCGCGAGCGCGAGCCCGGTTCGCGCCGCGACCGCTACCGGCTGCACAACGAGCTCTGGTACGAGACCTTCACCCGCCGGGACCAGCTGCTGGCCAGCTGGGAGAAGACGATGCGGGACGGCGCACAGAGCCTCGGCCCCGACACCCCGGCGGGCGCGCGCGTGGCGGAGACGGCGGAGTTCTTCGAGTTCCTCCAGGGGGAGATGCACCAGTTGATGGAGCGGTGGCGGGAGCACCAGCGCGCTCGCGGCGGGGGCGGTTCCGCCGGAGCGTAGGTCCTCCGCCGACGAAGTACCGGTGCCGGCAGGTGTGTTACGCCGCCCGCTCGTGAGTGTCCCCTGCCTGCGGACGGCACACCGCCTGGTCGAGGAGGGCGAGCTGCCCCGCCGCCTGTGGCGCGTCACCCAGACCCTGCCCCGATGACCGCGGCACCGGCGGACCGCACCGTTGCCGGCACCGCCGCCGGTCAGCCCCGCGGTACGGTCAGGCGCCACGCCCCCGGCTGCACCGTCCACGTACGCGTACGGACCGGCCCGCCCACCATCGTGTCCGCCCGGTAGCGGAAGTCCGCGCCAGAGACCGTGATGGCCCGTGCCCGCGTCGTCACCGGCGGTGCGCCGTCGCCGTCGTCTTCCGGCTGCACTATTACCCGTGCGAAACCGTCGTCCCCCGCAGCCCTCTCGCCCGGCTGCCGGGTGGACACCGAGACCCCGGCGACCGGCCGGTCCAGATCCGCCAGCAGTACCCCGTCCGCCTCCACCCGCAGCCGGTGCGGCGCGGACTCACCCGTCCTGCGCCCCGCCCCGTCGGGCGAGCCGACCCCCGCGCCCGGCCTGGCCAGCGACCGTACGAGCGAGCGGCACGTCCGCAGGCCAGACGCCCACCACGGCCCGTGCGCACCCTTGCCCCGGGCCCGGTTCGCCCCCGTGGGCGCCGGATGCACCGCCGGGATCGCCAGGGCGCCCAGTACCACCCCGTCGCTGTCGTCCACCAGCAGGTCCAGCCGCCGCTCCACCCCGTCCAGCACCGCCCGCGCCGCGGCCACCGCGCCCGTCGGCACCCCCAGCGACCGGGCCAGCGCCACCGCGGCCGCCGACGCGCCGACCGGCACCAGCGCCAGTACCGCCTCGCTCAGCGCCCGCTCCCGGTGTAGCAGCCCCACGGCCCGCATCAGCGCCTGGTCGTCGCCCACCACCACCGGCCGCCGACTGCCCCGGCGGGCCAGCGCCCGCGCGATCTCCTCAGGTCCGTCCGGCAGACAGATCTTCGTGGATGCCCCCGCGCACAGCACATCTTTCGCGATACGCACGGACTCGCCGTCGATACGGCGGGCCACCGGGTCGATGACCACGAGCAGGGAGCGTCCGGTGGGTGCTGGAGCCGACACCTCGGTCCTTCCGTCAGGTAATCTCTCGGTGCAAGAGCCCCTGTCGCTGTTGCGTCAGGGGCTTCGTCTATCCGGGGCACCGGTTCGACGGCTCAAGTGGCGGCGCAAGCCCCACGCACGTTGGACATGCCCCGCCCGGAAGGGGTGTACGCCTGTGCCCGCACTTGTGCTGCTCGGTGCTCAGTGGGGTGATGAAGGCAAGGGAAAGGCCACCGATCTGCTCGGCGGCTCCGTGGACTATGTGGTGCGTTACCAGGGCGGCAACAACGCCGGCCACACGGTCGTCGTCGGCGACCAGAAGTATGCACTGCACCTCCTCCCCTCCGGAATCCTTTCGCCTGGATGTACTCCCGTCATCGGTAACGGCGTCGTCGTCGACCCGGCGGTCCTGCTCTCCGAGCTGAGCGGGCTGAACGAGCGTGGCGTCGACACTTCCAAGCTGCTGATCAGCGGTAACGCCCACCTCATCACGCCGTACCACACCACGCTCGACAAGGTGTCGGAGCGCTTCCTCGGCAAGCGCAAGATCGGTACCACGGGCCGCGGCATCGGCCCGGCCTACGCCGACAAGATCAACCGCGTCGGCATCCGGGTCCAGGACCTCTTCGACGAGTCGATCCTGCGGCAGAAGGTCGAGGCGGCTCTCGACTTCAAGAACCAGGTCCTGGTCAAGCTGTACAACCGACGGGCGATCCAGGCCGACCAGGTCGTCGAGGAGCTCCTCGGCTACGCCCCCCAGATCAAGGACTACGTCGCCGACACGACGCTGATCCTCAACCAGGCCCTGGACCAGAACAAGGTCGTCCTCTTCGAGGGCGGCCAGGGCACGCTGCTCGACGTCGACCACGGCACGTACCCCTTCGTCACCTCCTCCAACCCGACCGCCGGCGGCGCCTGCACCGGCTCCGGCGTCGGCCCGACGAAGATCAGCCGGGTCATCGGCATCCTCAAGGCGTACACGACCCGCGTGGGCGCCGGGCCGTTCCCGACGGAGCTGTTCGACGAGGACGGCGAGAGGCTGCGCACGATCGGCCACGAGCGCGGTGTGACGACCGGCCGCGACCGCCGCTGCGGCTGGTTCGACGCGGTCATCGCCCGCTACGCGACCCGCGTCAACGGCCTCACCGACTTCTTCCTGACCAAGCTCGACGTGCTGACCGGCTGGGAGCAGATCCCGGTCTGCGTCGCGTACGAGATCGACGGCCGGCGGGTCGAGGAGATGCCGTACAGCCAGACCGACGTCCACCACGCGAAGCCGGTGTACGAGATGCTGCCGGGCTGGTCGGAGGACATCTCCAAGGCGAAGACGTTCGCCGACCTGCCGAAGAACGCGCAGGCGTACGTCAAGGCGCTGGAGGAGATGTCCGGCGCCCCGATCTCGGCGATCGGCGTCGGCCCCGGCCGCGACGAGACGATCGAGATCAACTCGTTCCTGTAGGCCTGCCCGCCCGGAAGGGCTGCCGGCACCACGGCCCCCGGTACGCGACAGCGATCGCGTACCGGGGGCCTTCGCTGTGCGTGCGCTCTGCGGGCACCCCGCCGGGCGAGGAGCCCGCCGGACAGGAGCCCGCCGGACAGGAGCCCGCCGGACAGTGAACGGGTGCCGAGCCCCGGCGCGACTCGGCTCTCGGTGTTCCTGGAGAGGCCGAGTGATCGTCGTCGATGCCTCGGTCTTCGCGTTCGCACTCCTCGACGAGGGTGCGACCGGAAACCGGTGTAGGGCCGCCCTCGACCGGAAACCGGTGTAGGGCCGCCCTCGACCGGAAACCGGTGTAGGGCCGCCCTCGTGGCGGACGACCGCTGGATCGCACCGCAGCACTGGACGATCGAGGTGGCGTCGGCCCGGCATGCGCGCCGTACTTCCCGCCCGGGCCGAGCGCCCTGGAAGTCCTCGAAGCCGCGCAGCGGTTCCGCAACAAAGGGGGAGAGCCGGTGGGCGCGCGCGAGGAACGGCCGGATGTGAGGAGTCCTCTCCCGAGGCTGCGCCCCGTCGAGTGCGCGGCTCAGGGCCGCCCTGCGCGTTTACACCCGCGAGCCGGGACGGCGCGGTGACGCAGGAGAGGGCGCAGGTGCACGTCATGCCCGGTGACGTATTGCCGCCGCTGATGTCGCACGTCCATCCGCCCTGCGAGTGCCCCCGCCGCCGCCCGCCCGCGGGCGGCACCTGAGCCAGGGCCGGGCGGCCCCTGTCTACAGAGCCACCTCTCTCAGGTCCAGCCGCCAGTCCTGAGCGACCAGATGGACGCCGAAGCTCTCATGCTCCTTCTCTGCGCGGACCTCGAATCCCGCCCGGGCACAGATCTTTCGGGCCGTCGTGTGGACGTCCTGGGTCCACAGCGCCAGTTCCTGGTACCCGGCCTCGCAGGCGAAGCGGATGCAGGCGCGGAGGAGGCGCCTACCGATCCCGTGCCCGCGTGCCGCGGGATCGACGAGCAGCAGTCGCAGCCGGCCGGTACCGGGGGCGGTGTCGCGTACGCACATCAGGGAGCCGACCGGCCGGCCGTCCAGCTCGGCGATCCACACCCGTTCGAGCTGCGGGTCGTGGGTCCGGGCGAAGTCGGCGACGATGCGTGCCACCAGGGCCTCGAACTCGGCGTTCCAGCCGTATTCGGCGGCGTACAGAGTGCCATGCGCGTGCACGATCCAGCCGAGCTCACCGGGCTTCGGCTCCCGCAGCTGTACGGTCGACCAGGAGGGCGGCCCGACGAGCGCCAAGCGCAGGGTCCGCATGGCCTCGGTGATCTGCCGGATCTGGGTGCCGTTGAGGTGGCGGAGCAGATCCGCGACGGCCTGCTTGGAGTGTGCGTCCAGCTCGGCGGCCGCCGCCCAGCCGGACTCGGTGAGCCGCACCTGCGCATGACGTGCGTCGACGACGTACTGCTCCCGGACGATCAGGCCCTGCTTCTCGAAGCGGGTGAGCATTCGGCTCAGATGCGAAGCGGCGAGCCCGAGGTCCTCGCGGATCCGCTGGGCGTACGAGGGACCGCCGCGGGCCAGCTCACGCAGAACCCGTGCCTCGCTGAGGGAGTACGGTGTGCGCGCCCGCTCCGGATGGTCGAGCCCAGGGAGGAGCCGGGCGTACAGGCGGTTGAACTCCTGGATCTCGGCGACGCCGGCCTCCCGGTCGCCCCTCGTCTCCATACGACCCCCTCCCCCAATTACCTGACCCAAAGCATGCCTTCGGTCAAGCATCCTGAGCGGTGGCAGAGGGACCCCGCAACGGCTGTGGACAGCCGCCGGTTATTGCCCCGACGGCCGATCTATTCGAT